>JAEYUD010000080.1 GCA_023433685.1 Bacteroidota bacterium | reverse complement strand
ATCGGGAACCACGATACCGATTTTGAAGCCGGGACTGATGAGACCTCGGTGGAAACCTTCAACCGCCACTTCGGACCCGATTATTATTCTTTTAACAAGGGAGCAGTTCATTATGTGGTTCTGAACGATGTTTTTTGGTTCGGGCACTATATCGGGTACCTCGATCAGAAACAACTCGACTGGCTTCAGCAAGATCTTGCCCTTGTAAAACCGGGTACCACGGTTGTGGTTTTTACCCACATCCCGCCGTTCAATACCCAGCACATCCGCTATAAAAAAGAACCATCAAAAAGTGAGATCGTTGTTAATAAAAAGCTGCTCTACAAGCTGCTAAAGCCTTACAAATCTTATGTGATCACGGGCCACATGCACGAGAGTGAATATCTTGAAGACGACGGGATCGAGATCCATGTTGTTGGCGCGGTTTGCGGTGCCTGGTGGACTGCCCCAACCTGCTTCGATGGCACACCCAAGGGTTATGGTATCTACGAAGTGAACGGCAGCGAAGTGAAGTGGAAGTACAAATCAACCGGTTTCGCGCAAAGCCATCAAATGTCATTGAAAAAGCGGGGGACCATAAAGGATCACCCGGATGAAATAATGGCTAACATCTGGGGTTGGGATAAATACTGTAAAGTGAACTGGTACGAAGATGGCAAACCGATGGGTGAAATGGAGCGGAGAACCGCGATGGACCCTGAATCGATCTACCTCTTTGAAGGCGATAAAAAGCCAAAAAAACACACCTGGGTTGAGCCCGCTCTGACAGACCACCTGTTTTTCGCGAAACCTTCAAAAGGCGCGAAAATAGTGGCAATTGAGTTTTTCAACCGCTGGGGCGAAAGATTCGTCGAGAGAATTCAGATGTAAAAAAAGGCAGCACCGTCTAAATATGTTCCGAGGAGAAACAACCGTGCTGCCTTCATTGATCTACCGTCCGTATTCGGACCGGTTTTTGGTTTTTACAAATTGAAATACATCTTGAATTCGAAAGGATGAGGCATGGTGCCTATCGCCGCGATATCATCATGTTTCAGTTTGATCCACTGATTAATGAGCTGATCGGTGAAAACGCCACCCAGCTTAAGAAACTCATTGTCAAGCTCAAGAGCGTCAAGAGCTTCATCAAGGTTTCTTGGCAGGAAGTGAAGGCGCTCTTTATTTCTGTCGCTCATATCGATGGTTTCTGATGGTCCGTAACCTTCATGTTCCGGATCGATCTTCTTTATCACGCCGTCAATTCCCGCGAGAATTATGGCACTTAAAGCAAGATACGGATTCGCGGTGGCATCAGGCGGTCTGTATTCAAACCTTGTCTCCTCGGGGTTGCTGATATATCTCGGAATACGGATCGCCGAAGCGCGGTTTCCCTGCCCGAATGTCAGAACCACAGGTGCCTCAAATCCGGGGACAAGCCTCTTGTATGAGTTCGTGGATGGATTGGTAAAAGCTGAAAGCGCCGCGCCATGCTTAAGGATCCCGCCCATGAAAAACCTGGCAAGGTCGTTCATATTCGCGTATTTCCCTTTTTCATAAAAAGCGTTCTTCCCGTCCTTGGTCAGATAAAGGTGAACGTGCATCCCGTTTCCGGCTTGCTGGTACATCGGTTTCGGCATGAAAGTGATGTAGAGGTTTTGCTGACGCGCGAAGTTCATCAGCACATACTTTGAAGTAACGATGTTATCAGCCGTGGTCAGAAGGTCGGAGAAATAGGTCTCGATCTCCTGCTGGCCTCTCTCACCCACTTCGTGGTGATGGTATTTAACTTCCACGCCCGACTGTTTCAGAAGGCTGCACGCCTTGTCACGGAAATCGTCATAAACATCAAACGGATTGGCGGCATGGTACGCGTTGCGGTGAAACTCTTCGGCGTGCTCGATCTCATAGAATGAGGAGGCAGTACGCTGATCGAATCTCGCTTTTGAAAAGATGTAAAACTCAAATTCAGGTCCCCACATCGATTTGTCAGCGCCGGTGTAATCCTTCAGAAGTGCTTCCACTTTTTTCGCCATGTGGCGCCCGTCTTGCGAGAACGGGGTTCTCTCCTCATCTGTTAAATGGATAGTGGAGTAGAAACTAAGCGTGGGGGCATCCCTGAAAAGGTCGATCCGTGCGGTTGAAAGATCGGGAATCTGAACCATGTCACTGTTTTCAACCTTCGCGAAGCCGTAGCTGGAAGCGTCGAAACCAACACCTTCGGTGGTCAGTTTCTCGAGTATCCCCGGGCGTACCGGGAGTGAAATATGGTGAAGGCGACCGGTCAGGTCGATCGCTTTAAGGTCAATTACTTCGATCCCCTGCTCTTCGATCATTCTGTTGCAGCGGGCGAGGTGTTCTATTGTCATTGTTATCTCGTATTTGTATCTATCCGATACGTAAAATTAATATAAAATTTCGTTACGTAAAAACCACCCTAACCTTAATATTTAAGGTTAGCCGGGGTTATATCTGAATTATAGCTACTATCTTCCTAAACTATTTTATAATTTAAGCATCATAACCTTAATAACTTAATTACTTAAGGATTTAAAAATATATTTTCCAACCTCTGTTTTTGCCCTCTTTTTAAGATTGGAAACATGATTAATATTGCTTTATATTTATAAATCACTATTTGAACATTTTGCACGTTTTTCTTTGTTTAATTGAGGTTGAATTGCTGAAGCATTTTTTGTTTTTCGGTTTCTTGTTTCTGCTTATTGTGGCGGCGGTTTTTGTTTCCTGCAGCAAGAAAGAACAGGTAGCTCTCGCGGCTGTGATAAGTGGGGATTCATTGGGTAAAGGTAATAAAGGAAATGGAATGAAAGAGAAGATAGTTAAAAGTGAAGCGGAATGGAAGAAGTTACTTACCGACGAGCAGTTTTACATAATGCGCCAGAAGGGTACCGAACGCCCTTACACCGGCGAATATTGGGATCTTAAAGAAGACGGTGTCTATAAGTGCGCCGCGTGCGGCGAAGTGCTTTTCGTTTCAGACACAAAATTTGACTCCCATTGCGGGTGGCCCAGCTTCTACGCCCCCAAGGATAGCGGTATAATAGCCGAACACCCTGATCACACGTTTGGAATGATCCGCACCGAAGTAACCTGCGACCGTTGCGGCGCGCACCTTGGGCACGTTTTCAATGACGGACCCAAACCCACCGGGCTCAGATACTGCATCAATTCCGTCTCCCTGAAGTTCGAGAAGAAGTAAGAATATCTTCCAACAGATCTTTGCCCGGACCTGAAAGGTAATACTTCTGTTCCGGGCTTTTAACCGAACAATTTCTTAAGCTAATAACTATATTTGACACTTGCAATTTATTATTGTTTGGGGTTATTATCCTCTGTTCCATTCGCGCGGAATGAACAGGAGGAATCATTTGGTGAGACTCCCATAGAGCCTTTTCGCCCGACAGTCTTACGATAAACCGGCGACAACAATTAACAAAGTGAGAAATAATATGAAATATGGACTGATCGGCGCCTCCGGGAAAATGGGGCAGGAGATCAAAGCAGTTTTTAGTGAAAATGGACACGAGTGTGTCTTCACTCTCGACCTCGACGGTCTCCGACATGACTCCACCCCCGAGGTTCTCATCGACTTTTCACAACCCGAGGTTTTCGATACCGTTCTTCACTGGCAGGAGAGATTTAACTCACCCCTTGTGGTAGGCACCACAGGGATAACAGGTGACCAGATCGCCCGCCTTAAAAACATCGCCTCAAAGAATGTTGTTGTGCAGAGTTTCAGTTATTCCAAGGGTCTGCACGTGATGCTAAAGTGCGTCGATATTATCTCACAGCATCTCGACGGGTGGGATGTGGAGATCACCGAGACCCATCACAGATCAAAAAAAGACAAGCCATCGGGCACCGCGTTGATGCTCAGGGAGAAACTCGGCGGAAATGTACCCATCTCCTCACTTCGTCTCGGGAATGTACCCGGTGACCACACAGTGCAGTTCGGCGGTCCGGGTGAGGTTATTTCACTTAACCACTCCGTTACAAGCAGAAGAACATACGCGGAAGGGGTGCTGATCGCGATTAAATTCGCTGTCTCTGCCGCGCCCGGGTTTTATACGTTCAACGATGTGCTGTTCAGCGATTTTAAATAACCCGTGAATTCATTCGGGGTGAAGGGTCGTTTAACGCGACCCTGATTACCCAAAAAGACTTCAGAGAAGGGGCGTGAAACTTGTGCCGGATTCTGAAAATGGCATTTTTGGTCAAAATTTGTAAATTTAACGGATCATGAAACTTAAAACACTTTTTATGGCTACAGTTCTTTTTTCATTATTGAAGGCGCAGGAAAACCTGCCGCTTGATCCCACGGAATTACGGCACAGGCTTCACGCTAATCCAGAGCTCACGTTAAAGGAGTTTGAGACAACAAAACTTATAAAGTCGCAGGTTGAACTGCTGCCGGGGGTAAAGGTACATACTCCGACTGAAACGGGGCTTGTGGTCGAGTACACCGTGAACAATGGCCCCTGTCTCCTGTTCCGTGCCGATATTGACGCTCTTCCCGTGGTTGAAGAAACAGGTGTCCCCTGGGCATCAACCAACGGGGCTATGCACGCCTGTGGACACGATGTTCACACTTCGATACTTTACGATTTTCTCCTTCGTGTTACCAGGGAGAAGCCGGATCAGAATATAATCTTCGTTTTTCAACCCGCCGAAGAGGGGGGAGGTGGTGCCGATATCATGATAAAAACGGGGATTTTTGATAAATTTAATATCACGAAAGCTTTCGCTCTTCACGTTACAGACGATTTTATGAAGGGGGAGATCGCCTCAACGAAAGGAACCCTTTTCGCGGCATCAAATGCTGTTTCGATCGATTTCTTCGGGAAGCAATCGCATGTCGCCTTCCCCGAAAAGGGGATCAATGCTTTTGACGGACTGATGCTTTTCATCCAGCGGACAAAGGAAGCGGTGAAAAAGTCGGGCAAAACAATTCTCTTTGGATACGGAAAGATTTCATCCGGCATTGCCCGGAACATTGTGCCTCCCACAGCGAAGTTCGATGGCACACTTCGCGCCTTGAAGGTTGAAGATTACCGCTGGTTCCTTGGAGAGATGGAGCGAATAGCCGTTGAAGTGGAAGCGGAGACAGGCGTGAAGTGCAAACTGAACTACGACAACAGTCCTTATGTGGAAGTTACCGTTGATGCCGCGCTTTACGATCACCTCAAACCCGTTCTTGAAAAGAAATTCAAATTCATCGACTGCGGTTACCGCTTCACAGGCGAGGATTTTGGCTTCTTCTCGAAGAAATACCCTGCCTTCATGTTCTGGCTCGGCACTTCCACCGGCGAGAACCATGGCCTTCACACCCCCAAATTCCTCCCCGGGGATGATATAATAAAGCTGGGGGCGGAGGTGTTTAATACGATTTTAATTACTGAACAGGAGAATAAATGACCAAAATAAAAGTAGCAGTGCTCGGCGCCACAGGCAGTGTGGGACAAAAATTCATACAATTACTGGAAAACCACCCCTTCTTTGAGCTCGAGGAGTTGGGGGCTTCCGACCGCTCGGCGGGGAAGAAGTACAAAGACGCGGTTAACTGGTTCATGGATACCCCCATTCCGGCAGGGGTGAAGGATCTGGTGGTTAAGAATTGTGAACCCCCTTTTGAGAGTAGGATTGTCTTTTCAGGGCTTGACTCTTCGGTGGCAGGTGAAATTGAAACTGCTTTCGCGAAAGCGGGGTACTTTGTGGTTTCCAACTCGAGGAATCACAGGTTCGATCCCGATGTGCCACTTCTGGTGCCTGAGATCAACAGCGAACACCTGGGACTGCTCAAGGTTCAGAGCTATAACGGCGGGGCAATTGTAACCAACCCTAACTGCTCGACTATCGGCATGGTGATGGCACTCAAACCGCTCCATGACAGGTTCGGAGTGAAAAAAGTTAATGTGGTAACGATGCAGGCACTTTCAGGCGCGGGCTACCCCGGTGTATCAGGTTTGGATTCAACCGATAACGTGATACCTTTCATCAGCGGTGAAGAAGATAAACTTGAGACCGAACCGCTGAAGATACTTGGGCAGTTCAACGGAAGCGGCATTTCACTTACCGATATGAAGATAAGTGCTTCAACCAACAGGGTTCCGGTTATCGACGGTCACACTGAATCGGTGCAGGTGGAACTTGAGAAGAAAGCAACAGCCGAAGAGATTATTGAGGCTTGGGAGAGCTTCACTGCAGAACCGCAACAACTTGATCTCCCATACGCCCCCGTGAAACCGCTCCACTACTTCAATGAGGACAAGTACCCTCAACCCAGGCTTCACAGAAACATCGATAAAGGGATGGCGGTATCGGTGGGGAGACTCCGCCCGTGCAACCTGTTCGACTGGAAGTTCACCGTTCTTTCACACAACACAGTGCGTGGCGCGGCCGGCGGAGCGATACTCTGCGCAGAGTTGATGGTTAAAAAAGGACTCGTTTAAGAGAATATTACACCCCTTGCTTCGCGGATCACTTCCGCGGGGCGAGGACCTTTTTCAGCACCTCTTTTGTGTCATCGGGGAAGTCGCTCCGCAACATCCACTCGCCATAACTTCTCTCATCTTTCACCTTTTTCCCGGCATGCTTCCCGAAATTGAACAGCACTTCATTGCTCTCATCATAGATCAACTTTCCTGAAATGTCGGCATTCCGGGTAGTACCCGTTCCGGAAAATTTTGAAATGGCGGCGAGTGTGTTACCGATGTCGGGATGCTGATCGACCTGCGCGAGAAAAACCTCTTTTGTGGCGATTATGTCAGCCTCGGCCGAGTGGGCATTTATAAGGGATTCACCGCAATAAAACCGGTAAGCCGAAGCAAGATTCCGTGTTTCCGATGGGTTGGCAGGGTCACGAGGCACCTTTTTCACGTAGATCTGATACGGGTCGATGGCGATCGTTCCCGCGGGTGGGAACTCGATACCGCACCTTTTGAACTCCTGCCTGATAAGGGGGAGGTCATAATTTAAAATGTTGTAACCCGAGATATCGGAATCCTTAAATATTTCAAGAATTGAGCCGGCAATCTCATTGAATGATGGTTCATTTGCCACCATTAGATCAAATATCCCGTGCACCTTGCTCGCGCCCGCGGGAATGGCAATACCCGGATTCACGAGTAGGGTTGTGATCTTTTCCGAGCCATCGGGGAAAAGTTTCAGAAGGGATATTTCAACTATTCGCTCCTTTGTAACATCGATACCGGTGGTTTCGAGATCGAAGAAAACAAGGGGCCGGTCAAGTTTAAGCTTCATTTCATCTTTCAAATTAATTTATGCTGACAAAAATACCGAAGTTCAGCTCTAAAGCCGAAAATAATTTTACAGTTCAACAGCGAACACTTCCGCAGATACATTAATAATGCCTTTTGATTATTAGCACACTCTGTAATTATCAGCGATTATAGATTTGCATCGTCGTTTTTGAAGAGTACGAATATCTTCATCAACGGCCATTGAATCGAACCTTAACCTCATCATCAGGAGAATAGAATGAAAAAGTTCACTGTTTTAATATTATTCGCGACCACACTTGCTGTGGCGCAGGTACCAAATGGAAGTTTTGAAGTGTGGAGTAACGATGCCCCCTCGGGATGGGCAACCCCCAATGCACCGAATTTGCCGCTTCTGGTAACACAGTCGACAAATGCCAAAACAGGCAGTTTCGCGGCAAAAGGTGAAGTGGCACAATGGTCACCGGACGTGGTGGTTTCACCTTTCATACAGTCGGGCGACGATGCTTCCGGGTTTCCTTACACCCAAAGACCCGTTAAATTTACAGGAAGCTACACTTTTGCACCTGCCGGTAACGACAGATTCAGCATCTCAGTTGTGTTAATGAAAGGTGATGATCTGGTAGGTCTTGCCGCACGTACATTTTCAGGTGCCACCTCAGAATACCGTGACTTCGAGATCCCTTTCGAATATTTAAATAACGACACACCTGACAGATGCATCGCCACCGTAATGATCATTGGGCCCGAACTTGGGAGCGACTATCACCTTGGCTCTTCATTCCTGGTGGATGACCTGAATTTCTCAGACTCACCGGTAGCCGTTGAGGAGGAAGCGGTAAACCCTGTGCAATTCAACTTGCACCAGAACTATCCGAATCCATTCAATCCATCCACTGTTATCAGTTACGAGTTACCCGTTGCCGGGAATGTGACCCTGACCGTGTACAATTCACTCGGTGAGACGGTGAAAACGCTTGTTAACGGGCAGATGGAATCAGGTATTCATCAGGTTACATTTAATGCTTCGGAACTGCCAAGCGGACTTTACCTCTACGAGTTAAAAACCGGCAGCCACACTTCAGTGAAGAAAATGTTGTTGATGAAATAAAAATCAAAAGAATGTGAAAAAGTAAAGGTTCAAAGGAACGGTCAGTTTTCCGCCGGAAAATCGCCGTTCCTTTTGCCGTTTAAAGCCTCCTGCCATCTCATCCTGTACCCCCTTTCGGACATATATCTCCCCTCTTTTTGTTAATTTTGACTTCCCGTTATTCTAAAAAAAACAAACTGGATCATAAACTATGTCACGAATCAAAATTTTTCCAATTTTAGTGGTGATGATCATAATGTCGCACACAGTAGTAAAAGCTCAGAAAGCCGATGATTTTATGAATGCCCGGTCCGACAAAAAGCTCGGAGCTTTTGTTGAGAATGGCAACACCCTTTTCCGTGTTTTTGCACCAAGGGCAACTTCCGCCACTCTGAAGGTGTTCAAGACCGTTGAAGATGAAACCGGCCAGGAGCTCGGGATGACCAAAGACAAGGATGGAGTCTGGGAAACCTCGATACAAGGTGAGCAATACGGCTTATTCTACGGCTATGTGATAATCAACCCTGAAGATGACATCGCTAAAAAATCGAAAATTCTTATTCTTGACCCCTACGCCAAATCCGTGGCAACTTTTAATACCTACATGAATCCAAGAAAAGGGATCGTGGTTAAAGAAGGTGACTTTGACTGGGGAAAAGAGAAGAAAAGCAAATGGATGCAGCGCGACTGGCGTGACCTGATAGTCTATGAAATGCACCTCCGCGATCAGACCGCGCACCCCTCTTCCGGCGCGAAGAAACCGGGAACCTACAAGGGACTTATAGAAAAAGGGATAAAGGGAGGTATTGACTACATCAAATCCCTCAATGTTAACACAATTGAATTGCTCCCCGCTCAGGAGTTCGGAAATGTCGAGATTCCGTTCAAGGATTCGATGTCGGGTCGCTTCAATACCTGGAACAACTACGAAAGAAACCATTGGGGCTATATGACTGCCGCCTTCTTTGCCCCCGAAACCTATTACGCTGAAGACTGGTCGAAATTCCGCTGGAACCAATGGATGGGGCAGCATGACAAAGCCCGCAATCAGTTCAAGGAAATGGTGCACGCCTTCCATAAAGAAGGTATTGGCGTAATGATGGACGTGGTTTACAACCACATTTCAGAGTATGAACTCGGCAGTTTCAAAGAGATCGATCCGAAATATTACTTCAGACTGAACCCGGACGGCAGTTTCAAAGCTGAAAGCGGCTGCGGAAACGACTTCAGAACCGAGGCCCCGATGGCCCGCCGGCTGATAGTTGAAAGCCTCATCCACTGGATGAACGAGTACCATGTTGATGGTTTCAGATTTGATCTCGGGAAGCTCATCGACTGGGTAACGGTTGAAGAGATAAGCAAGGAACTAAGGAAGGTAAATCCTGATGTGGTGATAGTTTGCGAACCCTGGGGTGGTGGATATGACCCCAAAGGCTTCTCTGAAAGAGAATGGGGGGCCTGGAACGACCAGATAAGAAACGGCGTGAAGGGCGAAAACCCAAAGAACAACCACGGCTGGATATTTGCCAAATGGTTCGGCGACAATTCCCCTGAAAGAATCAAAAGCTACGTTAACGGCACGCTCGCGCGGGATGACAAAGGGCTTTTCCGCAAGAAAGAACATTCAGTTAACTATCTTGAAGCGCACGATGGATACACCCTCGGTGATTTTATAAGAATCGGACTTGGTGACCTGAAAGAAGGGGAAACCGTGCTTGATATCGACAAAAACGCGAAACTCACCGCGGAACAGATGAAGCTGAACAAACTCGGCGCCCTCTTCCTCTACACTTCACAAGGCATGACAATGATCCACGCCGGCCAGGAGTTCGCGAGATCGAAAGTGGTACCCGCGGATATTGATGTGAACGACCCTCTCCGCGGGAAAGTTGACCACAACACCTACGACAAAGACAACGAGGTGAACTACATCAATTATAAACATGCCGACCTTAACAAGGAATTAGTAAACTACTACTCGGGGCTCGGCAAACTCCGCTCAACCTACAAAGCCTTCAGGCACGCGGAATATGAAGAAGTGAAATTCATGGATCTGAAAGATGAATTCACGCTCGGTTACGAGGTGACTCACGGGAAAGAGCATTTTGTGGTGCTTTTCAACGCGAACCGCGACAAACAGATTGAATTCACCCTCCCCAAAGGGAGCTTTGAGATACTGGTGAATGGTGAGAAAGCAGGCACAAAAAGCCTCGGCACTGCCAAAGGAAAGATCACTCTCCCCGCTTCATCGGGCGTTGTTCTGCGGAAAAAAATATAATTGTAACAGCAAAGACACAAAGACACAAAAGGGAGTTCTTAATCCCTTCGATCGTGTCTTTGTGCCTTTGTGATTAAATTTGGAACAAAATGCCGCAAATAAACATTTTTATAGATATAAGTGTATATTTGCAGCAAGTAGATAAAAATTAGGAGTTAACATGCCTCCTTCAAAGGCGAAAAGAAACAAGACGATAGCACTCACCGAAAATCAGATAGAGCAATACTCTGAAGGTCTGATCAATCTTGATGCTCCCGTCACGATCGATGACATACTTGACAAAACGATCAACCGGAACCTCTTCGACGTGATCAAGTATCTGCCTGACGGATTTGTCGATCTCCTGATCCTTGATCCGCCTTACAATCTGGATCGCGACTTTGGTTCGTCAAAATTTAAAAAAATACCTGTTGAAGAATATTCAACTTATCTCAGGAGCTGGCTGCCTCAGATGATCAGGCTTCTGAAACCTGAGGCATCCATCTACATCTGCGGCGACTATGTGAGTTCACTCTCGATCTTCGCCGTGGCGAATGAATATTTTAAATTGAGGAACAGGATTACCTGGCAGAGGGACAAGGGACGTGGTGCCAGCAAAAACTGGAAAAACGCCATGGAAGACATCTGGTTCTTCACCAATGGCAATGATTACACCTTCAACCTCGAAGCCGTTAAAGAAAAACGTGCTGTTATAGCCCCCTACAAGGAGGATGGTGAACCAAAAGACTGGTCAGACTCTGAAGAGGGCCGTTTCAGGATGACTCACCCATCGAATATCTGGACCGATATCACGATCCCTTATTGGTCGATGGCAGAAAACACTGATCACCCGACACAAAAACCTGAAAAACTTATTGCCAAGCTGATACTTGCCTCCTCAAACGAGGGGGATGTGGTGTTCGATCCGTTCCTTGGGTCGGGGACCTCATCAGTGGTGGCGAAAAAACTGAACAGGCATTTCGTGGGTATTGAGATCGACAGAACCTACGCGGCTACCGCGGAGTACCGGCTCGAACAGGTGGAGAACGACAACACGATCCAGGGATATTTCGACGGGGTTTTCTGGGAAAGGAACACCCTGAAGTATCAGAAAAAGCCGAAGAAAAAAGCAACCGATTCCGATGAGGAAGAAGAAGAGGGCGGTTTCTTTAATTTTATGTAGGATTTTTAGAGATTGGTCCGCGCCGGCGGATTAGTGGTTAGTCGCAAAGATGCTCTGCGTGATTCCACCAGTCTACTGCGGCGGACTAACCACTTTTTTATTATTAAAAGTTAACCGATGTGCCGGCAGATACATTTATCTGCTCCCCGGAAATACCGATGTGACCGGAAAGTATGATCGAGCGGTCAAGGAACGAGAGATACATTCCGATACCGTTCGAGGCATGCCACAAATCAGATGCCTCACCATTCTTGAACACCCTGCCGGCTTCCGTGAATATAAACGTTCCGATCTTTGAGCGGATTATTGTTTTAATCGACCCGAGTTCGAGCCTTAATTCAGCCGTGCCATAAAGCGAGGCATCCCCCGAAAATCTTTCATTTCTGTAACCCCTCAGACTTTTAGAGCCCCCAATAAATGCTGCCATGTGGAAAGGGTACACCCCGCCCACTTTCTCACCCACCACCCTGACCGCGAGGGCGGAGTTTTTCACAAATCCGAGAGGGAGGTAACCCCTCAAGTCGAAATTGGCCGACCAAAACATATCCCTGGCGTTAAATATCTTCGGTGTGATCGAACCGCCGGCTTTCAGATACCATCCCGAAAGAGGGAGCTCTGTGTGGTCACGGTTGTCGAACAGCACCCCGGTGCTGAACGTAAGAAGCGAGAGCCCGCCGATACCGTATGAACCTTCCGGGAATCCGTTCAGAAGGTAATTGTTTGGCAGACCGACATGCTGGTCAAGAAATCGTAAGTTGAAATAATTGGAGTAACCTCCACCCCACGGTATTGATATCCCCGCTTCCGCGCCAAGTGCCTTCCGCATGATCCGGTAATCGCCGGCTTCAAAACGCTCCCTGTCGTAAGTTGTTTCGTTTCCAAATCCGTAATAGTTGTTGAAATCAACGGCCTTTCTGTAGGCTTTGAAGGTAACCGTGGCACCATCGATTATCGAATTGAAGTGACCAATAAAATGGAGATCATAATCCTCTGTTTTTGTCGCGTACGAACCATAAAACTCCATGTGGGAGTCCCATGGACGCTTTTTGAAGTCGTAATTTGTAATGGTTGGACCAAAACCGAACTGCAATCCGAGCGTGGAACCAAAGTCGAGCACAGGATGAATGCCGTACCCCCTGCCGTGCTCCAGCGCCTTTGGTTCAATAAACTCAAGTGTATCATCAGGTGCCGGTGAATCGTCAATGTGGAAATTGGTACCGGGTCCGTAATAAACCGTTGAACCGGGTTCATCGTAGAACCTGTTTTTATTCTCCGCCCTTGGAATGGGAAGGAAGGTGAGGAACCACCCCCTGACCTTTGAAGAATCTACAAATGTATCATCGCCTTTCCCGCCATCAACCCTGATGAGGGGACCGGAATCGACTTCCCCTTTAATAACCACCCTGTCGTCACCGTCGAGCAGATGTATCCTGATGTCTTCCGTTATGCTTCCCGGAAACTCCTTCCGGTACCAGCTGACCGTCTCCTTTTTCTTCAACGTTGAAATCGAGATGATGGTGGATGTGTCAGTTCGCGTTACATCAACACGGTCATCTTTGCCGGAGGCGAAAATATCGACGACCGAGTTGGTATATTTAAAATACTCATCAGAGAAAGCTGCAAGTTTATCCCTGCGTGAAACTAATTTTTCACGTATTTCAGGAATCGAGAGTTGCTTGTACTCCTCAGGGAAGCGGGAAAGAGCAGTGTCAATAAGGCTGTTTGTGAGACGCGAGACAACAAATGAGGTAACAGAATCCCATTCATGGCGGGTCAGTTCACTTAGGAACCGCTTGTCGAGATAGCGACCGCTCCAGGTGGCAAACTCTACTGGGGGATAGTCGCTGCTGAATCCTTTCCACTGAGGTATCATTAGAGTGGAGAGAAAACCGCCCAGACCGTCAAATTTCGAGAACGCCCTGTCCCTGTCTTTGGGGATGGGGCGCCACACTTCCCTTCCGTTAACTGTGTATTTTGCCCATTTCCACTGCCCCGTGTGACGGTCCCAGTCGTTTACAAAAACATCGAACAGCCGTGCAGTGAGCCACGCGGCCGCGTCCACCTTTTCATCAGGTTTGTCCATCAGCCGAAAGACAAGTTTTTCGGTTGAGGTGATCTTTTCCGCGTTGGCGAAGGTGGTAATTTCATCGTCATCAGGGTTTTCTTCAATGGTTCCCAAAAGATTTTTAAACTCGTCCCTGAATTCGCCGAGCCGGGGATCATCAGGCATTACCCAAATGGATGGCGGGGCGTTGAGGATACCGAGAGAGTCCATAATTGGAGCCAATACGAGGGGGGCAGCAGGATGGGAGCCGCTGATCTGGTCTTTGATATACTCCGCCACCCACGTATCCTGTACATCAGGTGGAAGTGTTGCATCCGGAAACTTGTTAACCGAACGGAATTTCCATTTTCTGCCGTCATTTCCTTTGAAGTGAAGGGTTTTGGTCTGCATTCCACCCCCTTTTTTCTCAGGGGTCAGACCACCGGCAAAAGAGTCAAGATTCAGAACCGGTGCTTTAATTGGGGTTGTCCAGACATTTCTCCACAAGTCTCCGCGGATAAGTCTGCGGAACCCGCCCGCCGAGTATTCCGCTCCAGCCACAACCGTAACGGTATCAGTTGTCTGCGCGGAAATGATGGTTGTAAACAGTAAACAGAGGAAGAGGGGATGTTTTAACTTCAAGCCGGACCAACTAATTATTAAAAAAGAACCGAAATATAAGAAATGAAGATCAGAGACCGGGCTGGTTTACCCGGTCTCTGAAAAAAAGGGGAGTTTTATCCTTTGTGGAAAACAATCCTGCCACGGTCGTCAACGGCAGCCACAATAGTATCGCCATCTTCAAACTCACCGGCTATAAGAAGCTGAGCGAGTGGGTTGATAACATACTTTTGAATCGTGCGCTTTAGCGGACGCGCGCCATAAGAAAGATCGTAACCCAGACTCGCAAGCCAGTCTTCAGCTTCCCCGGTCATTGAGAAATTGATCTCTTTTTTCGCGAGCATCTCTTTCACGCTCTCAAGCTGGATATCCACTATCTTCCTGATCTCGGATTGCCTCAATGGTTTGAAGAGGATCACATCGTCGATCCTGTTGAGGAATTCGGGACGGATGGTTTTCCTCAGGAGCTCCGAGAGCTGAACCCGGAGGGCACCCATCATTGAGTCGATATCCTCATCATTTGAGCCTGAAAGGGCTTCCTGGATCAGATGTGAGCCAAGGTTGGAGGTCATAATTATGATAGTGTTCTTAAAATCGACTGTTCTGCCCTGATTATCGGTCAACCTTCCATCGTCAAGCACCTGAAGCAGCACGTTGAAGACATCGGGGTGAGCTTTCTCTATCTCATCGAGGAGGATCACGGAATAGGGGCGGCGTCTGACAGCTTCCGTAAGTTGCCCGCCCTCTTCGTAGCCGACATATCCCGGAGGCGCGCCGATAAGCCTGGTCACGGAGAATTTCTCCATGTATTCTGACATGTCGATCCTGATCATGGCGTGCTCATCGTCAAAAAGAGCTTCGGCGAGTGCTTTAGCGAGTTCGGTCTTGCCGACACCTGTTGTTCCAAGGAAGATGAATGAGCCCGTGGGTTTATTGGCATCCTGAAGCCCCGCGCGGGATCTTCTAACTGCGTTGGCAACGGCATAAACAGCTTCCTCCTGCCCCACAACCCTTTTATGAAGCTGTGACTCGAGGTTCATCAGTTTAACCCTCTCTCCCTCAAGCATTCTGGTAACGGGGATGCCCGTCCAGCGGGAAACTATTTCGGCAACATCCTCCGCCTCAACTTCCTCTTTCAGCAGGCGTTTGCCCGACTGAATCTTGTTAAGACCGGTGGTTTCTTCTTTAAGCTTTCTCTCAAGTTCAGGAAGCGCGCCGTATCTTAT
>JAEYUD010000070.1 GCA_023433685.1 Bacteroidota bacterium | reverse complement strand
ACTTCACCCTGAGCGCGTTAAAAAAATCATCGTTCATCAGTGCCTTGGTGAATTCGGCCGACTTCCGCTTCAGATGTTTGTGCCTCTGTATAAAATCAACATAAAGCGCTATCATCTGGTTACGGGTAAGATCGCGATCCATCCCGAACAAAAGGTCTTCAATAATAAGCACAGTGGCCACAAAGTCACCTTCCAAACCGGGAAATCCTACTTCGATCTTCCGGAAATGAAGCACTTCCGTGAGTATCTTCTTCCCCCTTTTCATCTTCACAGTCCGCTCAAATGGCTCAAAAACCTTCTTAACCGTTACAATATCACCATTGAGGAGTGGTACTCCATTCGGAGAATACCTGTTCTGCACGACCATCAACTGCTCACCTTCACGAAGTGGTGCCTCGAAGCCATAGAGCCTGTCCCTCACCGAGGTATTGTAGAGCCAGGTATCCGCGTTCGTGGATGATATCATCACGCTCTCCTTCCCCTGATGGTATGCCTCAAGATAGCAGTCGACCACATCTTCGCCCGCCAGAAGGAATGAGCAACCCTCATTTTCTTCGATAAGGAGATTCCCAATAACACCCGAGATCAGTCTGTCTCGAAGGAAAGTCGCGTTCTTCAGAATTCCAGGTGACTCACCAAACCTCACCGGGGTTATCAGTTCACCCTCATCCACTCCAACCCGGTAGTTCTCCCTCAGGTAATCGGCATCGAGTGCCACCGGTCTCGCCGATCCCACCGGTGAAAGCTGGTAGGGGTCACCCACGAATATTATTTTCGACTTGAGGTCACTCCTCAATATCCCGGAGTATGCAATAAGGTCATCCAGCAGATACCCCGAACCAAAGCGGAGAATCCCGCTGTCGGAGTAGTTGTTGCTGACCATCGAGGCCTCATCCACTATCGAAATGGAAGTGCCGCCGCAGTCCCTGGTTCTGAACTTGTAAAGCGGGGTTACATCATCGTCATCATCGTTGCTTTTACCGTCTTCCTTCACCTCTTCCAAACCGTCAAACGAGTAAATGCACGAGTGGATTGTCCGCGCCTCATGCCCCGTTCTCGCCTGGATCACGCTCGCCGCCTTTCCCGTGGGAGCCATAAGTGAGAATGGGATATCATTCCGCCGCAGCACATCCGTTATCAGTCTGATTATTGTGGTTTTACCCGTACCTGCACTTCCTTTAAGGAGGAATATTTTGTCAACCCCAGCGAAGAACTGTTCGATCTGCTTAAGAATTTCCTGCTGGTCACGGGTTAGATTTATCATATTAGCCTAAATGTAGTCTTGATAATCAGATTCATCTTCAACATCAGTATTTACCCTGCCGGTTTTGTATGAATCCACGGGGATCGAAAGGGCCTGCAGGGCGGTATTTACCGGCAATGGAATGGGTTTTATTGAGTATGTGCCCACCTTTTTAACAATTTCACTCTCGCTTAATCCCAAAACCCTCAACGCGCGAATTGCTACAAGATTAAGCTCTATTGCCGGCTCTGAGAGAAACTCCGTGAACTTCTCTATGAACCATGGTCTCCACGAATGATGCATACTGTTTATCCGGAAGACACCACTGTCTCCTTGCGGCTTCGCAAGAAAATGTGTCATCCGGTATTTCGCGTAACTGCCCACAGTTTTGTCCTCGAAAAGCTGTTCTATCTGCCGAATGGCTTTCTCCTGCACTTTTGGGTCAACAGATTTGAAGAATGCTGATTGCACCAGCAGCCAGGCAGCATGCTTTCCCGCGCCACTGAATTCACGGATAATTTTCCCCAAAGTATCCATGTGCCACATTTTCATGAATTTCATATTATCGAATGTTTTCTTCACACTCTGTGACGCGGATAGAAATTTACAGAAGTCTTTCGCATCCGCGTCTGTTAAGATCACATCTTCCTTTTTGAAGTGCCGGGGTGGGTTCTTGAATTCCCTGTCGATTTCTTTTATTAGTTTATTCTCAGGCAACACAATCTCATCCGGCTCGGCATACTCATAAATATCGATATTCTTCGCGCGGAGTTCCTCCATTTCAAGTCCAGATGAAGCAAGTTTGGTTTTAGAGGCATTTAGATTCAGACCCAGATTCAACAGTGACTCCTGAAGTACTATTATGGCACGCCTCATTGTTGGCATATCATTGGCAAAAATCCTGATATCATCAGTGTATCTGCCATATTCAATCCCTTCGATCTCCATTTGAGCATCAACATTCATAAGATAAACGTTGGCGAGGTAACTGTCGGGATTATTCCCAATAGCCAGACCTTGCTTCATAATGGATGATTTCGCAACCGAGTTGTTTCTGTGGGAGTATGAATTAACCCTCACCCTCAAAAGTTTGCCAAGAAGTTTTATCACCTCCCCCTGCATATCCAGGCCCAGCATCTCCGAGATGATCCTCTCAATATCTTTGTGCGAAACGGAATCGTAGAAGGAAGAAATGTCGGTTTTCAACATGTAATTATACTTTTTGCATGATTCTTCCTGCCACTCTACAAACCGGGGCCAGCCTGAAGTGGTGTAATCTTTCAAAAAATTCATTTCACTCGCCTCCCCCTCAGCCCTGCGATTGGAAAAACTTTTAGGGTGCATCCGGCTTTCAAGTTCATCAGCTATAACCGTTATAAACGCGTATCGGGCAATCAGATCGCTCAACGGTATAAAGATCATCCGGCGATAACAAAGATTTGTTTTTGGCGGGAAAAAAGCAAAGGAACCGGTTTGCCTGAATTTTTCAGGGGTTTGCAGATTTTTAGCAATGGATTCAAGGAGTTTTTCTTTGTGGCGCTCAAACCATTCGATCTCGAGCGGGTCGTAAAATGGATTCTTGACGCGCTCATTGCATGCATAATTGAACGCGCGCTCAAGATTGGCGGGTGAAATGATCTTTTCGTAAAGAAGTTGGTCCGTAAGCAATTGATTCCTTTATCTATTGTTCTTTCTCTATAGAGTGA
>JAEYUD010000008.1 GCA_023433685.1 Bacteroidota bacterium | reverse complement strand
ACAAAGATCAGGGTCGCGGGGATCAGAAGCAGGAAAATTATCTCGATAGCCCTGGAGAATTTTGAGTTCGCCTCTTTCATATCCCCTTTGGCAATATTGGCGGAGAAATCAGGCAGCAACGCGCTTCCCAAGGCAGTGGTGAAAATCGTGACAGGAAGCATGAATATGATAATCGAATAGTTCAGGGCAGCTATTCCACCAGGTTCGGTGTTGGTATAAAACATCCTGTCGATGAAAATAAAGAATTGCCCCGCCACTTCTACAAACAGGGTATTAAGAAAGATCACCCACGATACACCTCCCTTGAGTGAGAAACGGAATTTCAAACCTTTTGGCAGCAGCTTTCGTCCGCCTGAAAAAAGGTGAAGCAACTGGGCGACATTTCCCAGAATGTAACCCACGACAATAGCGACCGTACCCAAAGTGTGCCCGAAGAAAAAAACGAAAACGATGATCACAAGATTGGTCCAGATCTGTGAAAGATAGGTCACCTTAAACCTGAACTCCGCCACGAGCCAGGCAGAGATCACACTAATGACAGCGTTTAAAGGAAGCGTGACAAGTGCCATTTCGAAGAGAAGTGAAACCTTTTCAAGCTCTTCACGGGAAAGACCGGGGATGAAAAACCCGGCTATGGGAGTCGATAAAGTGTAAAGCAAAATTGCTATAAGAGTAACCATGAAAGTAAAGAAGACAAGCGAGGATGTAAGAAAGATGCTGGCTTCTTCCCTGTTTTCTGATTTTTTTTCGTTGTAGATCGGAATGAAATAATTCTGTGCCTGGTAAAAGAGGACGCTGTTAAGTATTCCGGGAATTGTGAAGGCGATCAGATAGAACTCGAAATCACGCCCAACTCCATACTCACCGGCAAACAGAATTTCGCGGAAAAATCCGGTTCCTTTTGAAAGAGCCTGCGCGACAACCACAATAAGAGCGGCGCCTCCGACCCCCTGAAATATTGTTCTAATACGGTTCTTCATATTTCAATTGGGTGGAGCGAAAGTCATAGAAGATATTTCTTTACTTCGTCTTCCTTTTTAAAGTAGTACAGAAATGAGAGAAGGAAAAAGAGAAATCCCGCGGTTATTATCGACTGGACCATCTTTGGTGATGAAGTCCTGATTGGGGGTACGGCGCTGTCCAATACTTCAATGGTCGGGATGTCTTTCTGTTCCTGAATGAGCTCTTTGAAGTATTGCTGTTGCAAAAGGAGATATACTTCGGAGAGCACTTTTACATCGCGGTAGAGATTTGAAAGTTTTACACCAAGTTCAGGGGCGTCTTTAAAACCGACAAATAGTTCGTCGTTGCTCGACTGGAATTTGTTGTACTCCCTCTGCAGCGAATTAAGCCTGACCTTTGCCGCCTGCACTTCGGGAGCGTCTTCGCTCATCGTTTTTTGCAGATATTCAAGCTGTATCTGCGAGGAGATGATATCACTCTTCACTTTGGCAGCGGCATCGATGGCAGCTTTTAACTGTTCAGGTAGTGAGACCGCCCTGTTTTGCTTTTGAAACTGAGCGAGTTGATGCTCGGCACTGTCGAGCTCGCTTTTGGTACCATTAAGCCTTGTCTCTATAAACTCACGGGTCAATTTTGCCTTGTTGTGCAACTTGAGACGGTTGATCGAGTCGAGGGCCATTACATAAATATTGCTAACCTTCGCTGCAAACTCAGCGGCAGTTTTTTTATCGGCATCATTTCTGCCAAAATAGCCGGTTTCAGCAGTAAACGAAACTTTGATTATTCCCTCCTTCGAAACTTCCACTTCAAGATCTTTGAGAAGCTTGCTGTGAAGTTCGATCATTGGATACTCGCCATAATATTTTTTCAGATCGACGCGTGTGGCAAGATATTCTGAAGCCGCGCGGCTTTTAAGTATTTCTCCGTAAAGCTGCGATGAGGCCGAACCTGAACCGCTTAGAATGCCACCGAGGTCTTGCCCGCCGAGCAAACCTGCCAAACCCTGCGCCTTCTGCTGCTCCGGTGGAAGCACTGAAGAACTCGCGGTGAAAGAAACAGGGTAAATAAAGTAAAGAGCAAGTGTGTAGACCACCAATGCCAAACCTGAGATGATCAATATTTTTATATAGTTCTTGTATAGAACCGATATAACTGTACGCATCATCTTGTACTCACAATTACGGCAATTGTAGCCGCTATTACAGTTGCCAGCTGTCCAACGATCATCAGTGAATCTTTGAAGATATCCCAGAATTTGGGTGCCTGTGGTTTCTCCGGTATCCAGATCGTGTCGCCGGGTTCAAGTTTCACAATGTCGTCTTCGTCGATCCACTCACCTGTTTTCCCTTTTATAACGCGTATACTCCCCTCTTCAGCCCTCCAGGAGAATCCCCCCGCCAATTCGATATAATCTCTGATCGAAAGTTCAGGACGGTATTCCAGGTTCCCCGGAAAAACGGCTTGACCAATGATCACTATAAAATCTTTTTTTTCAGGGATTACGATCTGATCGTTCTTTTTGAGAATAAGGTCTTCGGTTTTTGTCAGAAAGACATGCTCAAAATCGACCACCACTCTCCCTCTTCTTTGGCGGGAGCGGGACTTGAAATAGTCATACTCATCGTCATTCATGTCTTTTCGTGTAAGAAGTTTCAACCTTTCAAACTCAGGATCATAAGACGAGGTGCCGTTCTCCCTTACCACATAAGCACTTTTTAATGATGCCTTCGGTAGAAAGCCACCGGCTTCATTGATCAGCTCTGAAAGTTTTGTATCACCTTCCTTGATCTTGTAAGGACCCGGAAACCTTACATAACCGCTTATGGTGACAATGTTTTCTTCAAGATACCGCGGTTTTACACGGACAACAATCCTGTCTTTGTGCTGAAGAGTGAAATTCTCTCTGAAGAATTCTGAAGCGCTCTTCTTAATTGAGAATTGGGCTATCGCATCCTGGCCAAAGCGGATCACTTCAAGTGTATCGAGATAGGCTGCATCCATAAAACCACCTGAGAGCCTGATCAGGGATTCGATGGTTTCATTACTTTTATATTCGTAAATTCCAGGATACTTTACCGCGCCGGAGAGGGTTACGGTCATATCGAGTTTATCAACCATAACGTAATCACCGTCATCAAGAACGGGGTTTTGTTCCTTGTCTGCAAGCCGGATGAAAGAGAGAAGATCGATCAACCTCTGCGATCCGTTTTTCGAAATAATCTTGATATTACGAATGTTAGCGGCAGGTGCGAAACCTCCCTCCATCAGAATATCATTCAATCTTGTGTTGGCGAAAACAACCCTGCTTCCCTTTTTCAGCACCTCACCATAGATCGAAATTTTTATTTTCCTGATTCCTGTAAGGGCAACCAACACTTCGCGCCCTTTATAACGCGTTGAAACCTCTTTTCTGATGAGCTCTTTGGCCACCTTTAATGTTGAACCGGTCAGTTTAACCGTGCCAACCTTCGGAATCAACAGAAGTCCATCAGGGCTGATCTGCGAATCAAACACAATGGGCTGTATTTCATCTACACTGACCCTGAACTGATCACCGGCACCGACGATATATGTATCTTCATCAACACTTCCTTCTATTACCGGCATTCCGGATGTCTGGATCGACGAATCGGTTATGATGAAGGCGCGGTCGGCGTATGACGGGAGCTCCTGGGCTTGCGCGGGCAGGATAAAAATAGAAAGGAATAGCATCGCTGCTATTCCTTTTCTAAAGCCGGTGAGTGTCATGCTGTTAAGCATTATCTCCTGTTTTGGTAGATCTTGAATAATAGTAGTAGTACTTGTAGTACGAACCATAAGAAGCCTTGTAGACGAAGTTGTTGAGCACTGCACCGATGAAATGGTGTGTACCCTGCTTCATGATCTCTGAGGCTCTTCTGAGCAGTTCCATCTCGGTTGTGTCGGCTGAAACAACAAGTATCGAACCGTCAACATGTTTCGAGAGTATTTCGGAGTCGGTAACAGCGATAATAGGAGGTGTATCAAGTATGATGATATCATATCTCTCCTTGAGTTCCGCGAGGAAATGTACCATCGCGTCTGATTCCATCAATTCCGCCGGATTTGGAGGAATGGTACCGCACGGAATGAAGTCGAGGTTCGGCATCTCAGTGGTTCTGATGATCTCATCAAGCGTGTTGTGACTGAAGAGATAATCAACAAGACCGGGATGTCTGTTCATGTTAAACACGTTATGCACCCTCGGTTTCCTGAGATCGCAGTCAACCAAAAGCACTTTCTTGTTGATCTGCGAGAAACTTCCCGCGAGGTTGGTGGCTATAATGGTTTTACCTTCGGTAGGAGCCGAAGATGTAACCAGAAGGGTTTTAATTTTATTCACATCAGGTGAAGCGAATTGCAACCTGGTTCTGAGCGCGCGGAAAGCTTCCGCCGGAATGGAATCAGGCTTCGAGAACACAATGAACTCGTTCGAGCTCCCTTTCGTGGCATCGATGCCCTCGATCCTTGGTATCCATGACAGAACGTTGAATCCAAGTTTGGTGAGCTGGTCGGGTGTTTTTACTGTCTTGTCGAAGTAATCCCTGATGAATACATAAGAGACTGAAACAACCATTCCAAGAACGATACCGATTATCACGATAAGAGTGCGGTTTGGTTTTGCAGGCGATGTCATCACACGTGCGGCTTCAATAACCACCACGTTTCCGGGTTGTGACTGCTCATTGATCACAGCTTCCTGATATCTCTGCTCGATAAGAGTGTAAAGTTTTTCGAGTCCTTCGCGTGTTCTTGTAAGCTTTGCAAGTTCGATGGCGCTTCTTGGGAGTGTGCCAAATTTGGCTTCATACAGCGCGAGCTGGCTGTCGATTTGCTTGATCGAGAATTCAAGACCTTTTTGCGTGATCTCGAGCTCAAGTATTTTAAGTGTCAGAGCCTTGTATTCCTCAGGGGTGTTCGCGACAGCACCCTTCTGGAATGTTTTTATCTGAACGTTCAGATTATCCTTAAGAATCTTGATCTTATCATCAATATCTTTTAGCGCCTTGCTGTTTTTGGGATCTTTTTCGTTCCCTTTTACGAGCATTTTCTGAATTTCAAGCTTGGCTATCTCAGACTGAAGTTGCTCAAAGTATCCCTTGTTCTCAAACTGCGCGAGGTAATCAAGGGCGTTTGGGTCCTGTTTTGAAAGCTTGTCGCGGTAAGATTCAAGCGCGTTCTGAGTTGATTTCAGCTCTATTTCCTGCATCCCTTTGCTTGACTCAAGAGTCGATATCTGGGAGATCAGGTTCGATGCCTGATTATCCAGGGCTATAATTCCACCGCTTTCCTGAAAGGTTTTCAGCATGTCCTCGGCGTTGTTAAGCTCATTGAGCTTTTCACCACGCTGCTGATCAAGGTAGTTTTTAACCACCACCAGCTGATCCCTGTTAAAGGAGAGGTTGAGATTTCTATACTCCGAGGCGTATGTGTTCGCGATCATCGCGGCTTCAAGAGGTGATGGTGAACTTGCCGAAAGGATGACAAAATCGAGACCTCTTTTCTGCTCCACTGTTGTAAGACTCGAAAGCTGCTGGGCAAGTTTATCCTTGGTCATCAAGACCTTCTTGTTGGGATCCACTTTGTCAGAGGTCATCAGTACAGAAAAAGTGTCTTTCTTCGACGAGTTGTTAAATGAGTCGATGAGAGCGGAAGCAACCCTCTCGCGAAGGGTGTAACTTTTAATTACTTCTATTTCATTCGAGATAAACCGGTCTTCCGAGCCGAAAGGCTGAAGGAGGGGGTTCGACTCAAGAATATTTCCTGAATTCTTGTTGATCTTTACGAGGGTTGATGAATTGTAAATATCAACCGCGTTGATCGCGTAAACAAGCGCGAAAATGAAAGAAACAGCAGTAATAATAAGGATCGGTAATAGGTTTCCACGTATAAGTTGAAGATAATCAACTATTGAACGTGTTTCCTGGAATTGCGAATTATTGAATTCTGTATCCAAATGTTCCTCTAATTTCGTGTAATATTCAGGATTAAAATTGTAAGGGAGATCGCGGCAGAAAGTATCTGCAGACCGATCGAAAGGTAATCTCTAAAGAAGAAGCGGGGTTCACCTTTTAAAAGGAGAATGTCACCCGGTTGCATTTTGGGGATCGTATCCACAGGGGTGATGTGTTCTTCCCACAAAAGTGAGTTATAATTCAGCTCAAGAACACGGTTTCCCGTTTTTGAGATAAGTGAACTGTCTTTCGCGTTTTTTGGCGACGGGAATGCGGATGTGTCGCTGTTGGCAAATCTGAACAAAGCTATCTGCTCGAGAAGAGCGTCTGTTGTGGGTCCGCCCGCGTATGCGAGAAGGTCAAGTACGGTTGTTCCTTCTGGTACAAGATATTTACCCGGGAATTTTACGTATCCAAGGGCTGAAACGGTAATATTTATTTTGTCGGCATCAGAGTAATCATAAAATGCTCCGCCTGTTTGCCTTAATTGCGCGTCCCTTCCCACTTTAACATCTTGCGCTTCGATTATGAATGTTGTACTAAAAATCAGAAGAAAGAACAGTAACCTGGTAAACCTCATTGTCTCTACTTTTTATTTATGATATGCAAATATATTGATATTTTGAAACTTTAGAAAGGATTAATGATTTCTTAACTCAATTTTTAAGGAAAAAGAAGCCAGAAATGTTCCTATTATAGCGATTAACGGAGCGGCTCCCAACGCAAGTATGGTACCGGTTGGTCCTGCTGTATCAACCGCGCGAACTCCTAAAAATTCAAAACGTGAATTTACAACTATTGAGTAAAAGAATAATGTGATGAATGCACACATTAGCCCTAAAGCAAAAGAACCCAGATACGCGGGGAATTTTATTTTGAACAGACTTCCACCCACCAGCCTCATCGTGTTCAAGTCTTCCCTTCTGGCTTCAAAAGCCGACCTTATAGAGGTGTAGGCTAAATAGAGGGAAAGAAGAAGGAAAAGCACCGTGACCACGATCGCGATCGACCTTACCTTGCCGGTAAATTCGATTATTTCCTGCAACATTTTTGATCTGAACTCGTAACTCGCCACCCCTTTGAGTTTCGCCATTTCCTCCACAGAACTATCGAGTTCTGACATCTGTTTTCCATCGGTATCAAGACTCACGAGTATTGAAGCAGGAAGGGGGTTGTTTCCGAGTATCTTTCTAAAATCTTCGCCTGTAGTGGAAATAAACTCCTTTTCAGCTTCGGCCGCGCTGATGTATTTCACCCCTTTAACGCCAGTTTCTCCTCGAAGTTTCGCTATCAATGCGTCCTTTGCCTCAACGCTGATCGAATCGTCGAGGTAAAAACTCGCGGTAACATTCTTCGTCAGTTCAGCGTTTAACGCATCTGAAAAATTGGTAACCAAGTAAGAGGACAAGGCAAATACCGAGGCGAGCAAAAGTGAGAAGAATGTGATAACTGTTGTAATTCCGGCATAACGTAAATTTCGCCAGGCTTCTTTAATATAGAACATGCTGCCTTATAAGTTTGATTCATCGATCCAGCGTGATATTTGCCACCGTTTGGTGACCGCGTTCTTTTCAAGATCAAGATTCACCCTGCCGTTGATCCGCACAATATCACTCGGGTTGAAAGTAATGGTCAGGTTAAAACTTCGTACAATATTCATTTTTAGCGAGTCACCGCTCGATAGAACTATATTATTCCAGACAAGATCGAGCCTTTCTGAATTTGAAAACAATCCGTAAGTTGTTCTAAGCTCTTCATCCCTCCCCCACGATACATCCGCCCCCAGATCATAAT
>JAEYUD010000003.1 GCA_023433685.1 Bacteroidota bacterium | reverse complement strand
TCTTTTCTTCCTTGATCTCCCCTGATTGAAAAACACCTTCACCCATTCTGGGCATCGTATGGAGTTCTTTTATGAGACGGAGATGTCCGGAGGGCAATACTTCCGCAATTAGCATAAGAACCGTGTTGGTTCCGGTATCGATTGAAGCAATTTTCATCTATTTTTCTTATTTTGTGATAGTATAATATCTAAATTATTGTAGATACGTAATTTATTAACTTTTCCTGAAGTACCGGTTCACAAAAACCCTGTAAATGAAGATAAAAGAGAAAGAACTTGAATCTCTCGTTAACGATCTTAAAGACCTCGCTTTCCAACTCGGTGCGACAGTCAGGTTCGAGAAGGGGGATTTCAAGGGTGGTTACTGTATTCTGAAAGATTCAAAAGTGATCGTCATCAACAAAAATGCTTCTGAGCAAAGAAGAGCGAATATTCTTGCTTCCGCCCTCAAGGAGCTGGGAGTTGATTCGATCTATGTCGCCCCCAAGATCAGGGAATTTATCGATTCGATGGCGGAGACAAAATGAAAATAGCAGTGATCAACGGGGCAAACCTGAACCTGCTTGGTGAACGTGACCCTTCAAAATATGGCTCGATTACAATTGACGGAATCAAAGCTCTTCTTGAAAACTCATTTCCAATGGTTGAATTCCAGTTCTTCCAAAGCAATGTTGAGGGTGAGATCGTTAATTTTTTACAGAGCATAAGAAATTCAGGTTATCATGTCATAATTAACCCGGGTGGTTATGCACACACTTCGGTCGTCATCAGAGACGCCCTCGAATTGATTAAAAGTATTAAAATAGAAGTGCACCTCTCACATTTAGCTAACCGGGAAGAATTCAGGCAACGCCTCATTACCGCTACAGCGTGCGATGGCTACATTTCCGGTTTCAGGGAATCCGGATACAAGGCGGCGGTTTATTTGATTGGTGATATCCTTGGAAAGGAACAAAAATGATTAAAGCAGTAATTTTCGATCTGGACAACACATTGGTTGATTTCATGAAAATGAAACGACTTTCGATAGAGGCAGCTCTGACCGCGATGATTGACGCGGGACTTCAGATGGATCTTGCTTCTGCTTCCGGGGCGATCGATACAATTTACAAAGAGCAGGGAATTGAGTATCAACAGGTTTTTGATCTCTTTCTGACAAAACAACTGGGGCGCATCGATCATAAAATTTTAAGCTCGGGAATTGTTGCCTACCGGAAAGCCCGTGAAGCCAATCTGATACCATACCCGCATGTTTACTCCAGCCTTAACCAGTTGTTGAAAATGGGGATAAAACTTGGTATTCTTTCAGATGCTCCAAGCAAGGAGGCATGGCTGCGGCTTGCTTATCTGAATTTTCATCACATTTTTGATGAAGTGGTAACATTTGATGAAACTGGAGAGAGAAAACCGAGTCCTGTACCCTTTAAGGCAATACTGAAGAAACTGGGTGTTGAAGCCAATGAAGCCATAATGGTGGGTGATTGGGCCGAGCGTGATATCGTAGGCGCGGCAAATCTGGGTATTAAAACCGCGTTTGCAAAATACGGTGACACTTTTAACACACCTTTCCATAATGCCGACTATGAACTTGGAGATTTTTCCGAGATTATCGATATTATTTTGAAAGAAAACAAATAAGAGGTCAGCTTTACTTTGCAGATTCTGACTATTTTCATAAATTTACAGTCTAAATTTTTGCGGTTCTGATGAAAGATTTCAACATCAAGAAGCTTTACTACTCGATTAGTGAAGTAAGTAAAATAACCGATGTGGAACAATATGTTCTCAGATTTTGGGAAAACGTATTCGAACAATTGAGACCGCAAAAGAACAGGGCCGGCAACAGAATATATACCAATAAAGAGATCGAGTTGATCCTTTTTATAAAGGGCCTGTTGCGTGACCAAAAATATACTATAGAAGGTGCTAAAAAGGTACTGAACGAGCAGTTCAAAGGGAAGCTTCCCTCAATTGAAGATCTCAAGAAAGAAGAAATTCAATTCAGGGATGACGAGCTTCCGGAAGAAAACAGCGATATCGATTCAGAAAATGAGATACCTGAAGCAAAATCAGAATTGCACAAGGATCTGGATGAAATAAAAGCCTTTTTGGAGCTTCTTAAAAGCAAACTTTAAGATCGGAACGTGGCGCAGCCCGGTAGCGCACTACTTTGGGGTAGTAGGGGTCGCGGGTTCAAATCCCGCCGTTCCGACCACTTTTTCACCCTTCCTTTTTCCTTTTATTCCTCCCCCTAAATTGGTAAATTTGTTATCCCCAAATAATTTTACACCCAATGGAAATCACTGTAAGTAGAGTCAAATGTTTTTGCGGCATATTCGGTATTTGTAATCACCCGGGTGCTTCAACGATGGTTTATTATGGTCTTCACGCCCTTCAACACAGAGGTCAGGAGGCAAGCGGCATTGTGAGCCACGATGTTGAATCCGGTAAGGATGTATTCCGGATACTGAAGGGGGAAGGGTTGGTTTCTGAGGTCTTCTCCGATTTTGAAACATGGCGACCTCAGCTTCCCGGAGATGCTGCCATTGGTCACAACCGGTATTCTACTACCGGTTCCTCCAATTCGAGAAAAAATATTCAGCCCTTCCTCGTCAACTACCACTCTGGTAATCTTGCAGTTGCACACAACGGAAACCTGACAAACGATAAAGAATTGAGGGAGTGGCTCGTAGCAGAAGGATCAATTTTTCAAACTTCTTCTGACAGTGAAGTATTCCTCCATTTAATAGCCAAAAGCAAACAGAAAGATCAGCGTGACCAGATAGTTGAGGCGCTTGGCTTCGTTAAGGGTGCATTTTCTGTACTTATACTTACCGATCGTTATTTTGTTATCGCGCGTGATAACAATGGGTTCCGTCCGCTCTCTCTCGGCAAACTTGGTGACTCATGGGTTGCCGCTTCTGAAACATGCGCTTTTGATATCATTTCAGCAGAATATGTCAGAGATGTTGAACCGGGTGAAGTGATATTTATCCCTTTGGAAGGTGATAATTGTACACCGGAATCAAGAAGGATCAAGGAAGAACTTCCGCAAAAGAAACAGTGCATATTCGAGTATATCTACTTTTCACGTCCAGACAGTATGATCTTTGGTCAGAGTGTGGATAAGATCCGCAGAAGACTCGGGAAGATTCTCGCCAGGAATTATCCGGTCAATCACCCGGATCCGGACGAAAAAGTGATTGTTATAAGTGTTCCTGACAGCTCAAATACCGCGGCTCTTGGGTACGCGAATGAGCTTGAGAAAATGGGGATAAAAGCAAAATTTGAGATCGGTCTTCTAAGATCACATTATATTGGCAGAACTTTTATTGAACCGGGACAGGAAAACAGGGAACTTAGAGTCAAGATCAAGTTCAATCCTGTTAAAGGTGTACTTAAAGATAAAGTGGTCGTGGTAATTGACGATTCAATTGTAAGAGGTACCACTTCAAAACAGTTGATCAGCCTGATAAGGGAAGCGGGGCCCAAGGAGATCCACCTCCGGATTTCATCGCCCCCCATCATGTATTCATGTTTTTATGGAATGGATTTCCCATCGCGGGAGGAACTCATCGCGTATCAGATGCAGGGCGACACTGAGAGGATCAAAGAGTACATTGGAGTCGATTCGCTCGAGTATTTACAGATCGAACATCTTCATGAGGCAGTGAGGGATGATGAGCCCGCTGACTACTGCACAGCGTGTTTTTCAGGAAATTATCCGGTTAAAGTTGATTTTAATTTCACCAAGGAGCACTATGAGGTTTAGCGCCTTCTCCCTTCTTCTTTTTATACTCTTTTCATTTTCGGTCAGTTCG
>JAEYUD010000261.1 GCA_023433685.1 Bacteroidota bacterium | reverse complement strand
CTTCTGCAACCCCTGCTTCAACAGCGGAAGTGTCTTCTTCACCGGGTTCAACCGCTTTCACTTCTTCCTCCTCCTCTTCCTTGCCGTAGAAGATAAATAGAACCGCCACGCCGAACGAAACGGCTATATCGGCAATGTTGAAGATCGGGAAACTGTCGATGTAGTACCCAAATATGGTAACATCGAAAACCACGTGGAAGAAATCCACCACATGTCCGTAGAAGAATGGGGCATAACCATAAAGCACGCCGTAGAACACCCTGTCTATCATGTTACCGATCGCGCCGGCGAGAATGAGTGCCAAACCGATGGCGGCACCCCTGTTTTTCGCGGCAATTTTGTCGATATAGTAAACAATGAATCCACTGGCAGCAACCGATACAAGTGAAACCAGCACTTTCACAACCGGGTGAAGCTCGATTCCGAACGCGATTCCCTTGTTTTCAACAAAGGTCAACCGGAAAAAAGTACCCAGAACGGGGAATGACTGCCCCAGGTACATGCCATCATAATTGATTCCCAGAAAGGGAATGGAGAACCCCTTCACCGCCAGTTTTGTCAACTGGTCGATTACAATAAGGATCAGTGAGAAATAAAGTAACTTCCGGGCAAACGGATCTGTAACTATCTTCTTAATAAGGTTTCTTTTTCTTTTCTTGTTTAACTTTTATTGGGAGGCAATGCTGGCTGTGAGGCACGGCAAAAAGCCTTTCCTTTGGTATCAGAGGGCATGTTTCGCAGAGGTTCTGTGGCTCATCCATGCACTCAACGCAGAGCCCGTAAGTGCCCGCATCTATCCTTTTGAGGGCTTCATCAAGATAGCCCAGAAACTTTCCTTCGCGCTGAGCGTAAAGGAAGGTTTTCTCCCTCTCCATAGCGTCAGTGCCCTGTTCAGCCATGTGGAGCGAGTAGGGTGAATTTTCATTGATATACTCGCCCGTGGTGGGATCCATCATCCTCTCGCGCAGATTCTGCAACTGTGTGATGATCTCCTCCCTCTTTTCGGTTATCACAACGCGAAACTCTTCAAGTTCCTCGGGAGTATATCGGGTTTTCCTGGTTTCTTCCATCGGATTCTCCTTGTAGCATCCTTAGTGTTTTGAAATTTCGATTACGCAATCAAGGTCGTTTATTTTCCACTCCTGCTTAAAACCGGATCCTGCCGTGTTGTTCCCGATCGCGGTCGCGAGAGTTTCGCCCTGGATGTAATTGCTGAAATTGTTCACGGCTTCCGTCAGTTCCGCAACGCCATTGTAGTCGATGGTGATCTTGTCGGTAACTTCAAAGCCGGCATCTTTTCTCATATTCTGTACGCGGTTAACGAACTCCCTGGCGATACCCTCCTGTTTAAGTTCAGGGGTTATTTCGGTATCAAGGGCAACCGTGAACGCGCCCTCGGCTTCAACAAGCCAGCCTTCAATTTCGGAGCTGATTATCTCAACGTCAACGGGTTCAACCACCACTTCGTTTTCGTTAACTGAAATGGTTACGTTCTCACCTTTCGAGAGTTTCGATATCTCCGCCCTTCCAAATTCCCTGATGGCCGCTGCCACGGGCTGAACACCCTTGCCGTGCTTTCCGCCAAGTGATCTGAAATTCGGTTTCGCTGTCTTTTTAACTATACCGGAGTCGTCTGTAAGTATCATAAGTTCCTTGATGTTAACTTCATCAAGGATCACATCTTTCATCGTTTCGAGTGGCTCTTTTACCCTGTCGGGTACCGAAACCATTATTTTTTTAAGCGGCTGTCGCACTTTCAGATTGTGTTTCGCGCGCATCGATCTCGTTATAAAAACCACCTTCTGCACCGCTTCCATCTTTTCTTCCAGCTCATGGTCAATATAGGTAACCTGAGGGAAGTGGCAAAGGTGAACCGATTCCTCTTCCTGGTGTCCGTTGAAGTTCAGCCTCTGATAGAGGTCTTCAGCTATAAACGGCGCGAAGGGCGAAATCAGTTTCGCTACTGTGATCAGGCACTCGTGAAGTGTCTGATATGCCGAAAGCTTTGCTTCGGTCATATCCGACTTCCAGAACCTTCTTCTGCTCCTTCTAACATACCAATTGGAGAGTTCATCTATTGTAAAGTTCATCACAGCGCGGGCTGCCTTCGTAACATCGTAGGCATCCATCTCTTTCTCATACTCTTTAACAACCGAGTTGAGTTTCGAGATTATCCATCTGTCAATTTCGGGTCTCTTGGTGTAGTCAACCTTCGGCTGGTCGTTCACAAACCTGTCGATGTTCGCGTAGAGGGCGAAAAACGAGTAAGTGTTCGTAAGTGTGCCGAAGAATTTCCGCTGAATGTCGGCGAGATCATCTTCATTGAAGAGGGTCGGCTTCCATGGCGGATTGTTAACTATAAGATACCACCTGGTGGCATCGGCGCCGTATTTGTCAAAAAGCATGAAGGGATCAACCGAATTGCCGCGGCTCTTCGACATTTTCTTCCCCTCTTTATCGAGGATCAGGTCGTTTACAAGAATGTTCTTGTAAGCCGGTGAGTCGAACAGCATCGTCGAGATCGCGTGAAGAGTGTAGAACCATCCACGGGTCTGATCGATACCCTCTGAAATGAAATCTGCAGGGAAGTTCGCTTCGAACCACTCCTTGTTCTCGAACGGGTAGTGGTACTGGGCAAAAGGCATGGCACCTGAGTCATACCAAACGTCAATCAGTTCTGGAGTTCTGTGGTATCTCTTTCCGTCTTTTTCAAAAACTATCCTGTCAACGAACGGTTTGTGCAAGTCGACCTCGGGCAGCTCCGAAACAGGTGTGCGACTGCCGTCGGCCTCGTAGATACCTTCTTTCAACTGTTCGATGCTTCCAACGGCGAACATGTCTTTTCCGTCTTCACTCACCCAGATCGGAAGTGGTGTTGCCCAGTAGCGGTCGCGCGAAAGAGCCCAGTCTTTGTTCTCCTCAAGCCAGTTGCCAAAACGGCCTGAGCCTATTTCGGGCGGTGCCCAATTGATGGTCTTGTTAAGTTCAACCATCCTGTCGGCTATCTGCGTGGTCTTAATGAACCACGATTCTCTCGCGTAATATATAATAGGTACATCGTCGAACCTCCAGCTGAAGGGGTACGAGTGCTCGATTGTTTCCTTCTTGTAAAGCTTTCCTTCAGCCCTGAGCTTCTGGATAATGCCGTTATCGGCATCTTTAACAAACTGATCAAAAAAGTCGGTTACTTCCGCGGTGAATCTTCCCCCTCTTGTCACGGGCTGAAGCATGGGGAGGCCGTACTTCTTCGATATTTCATAGTCATCCTGACCGAAAGCGGGAGCAATATGCACTATACCCGAACCGTCGCCGGTGCTAACGAAGTCACCGAGTATGGTGTAGAAAGCTTTTTTGTCGGGTGTGCAGTAGTCCATCAGCTGTTCATAGTCGGTACCTTCAAGGTCTTTACCTGTGAAGTGTTCGAGTATCTCATAGTCTTCACCAAGAACGGAAAGTCTCTCTTTCGCGAGGATGATCTTCTTCTCTTTATGGAGAACTTTCACGTACTCAACATCAGGTCCCAAGGCGAGCGCCACATTCGAGATCAGTGTCCAGGGTGTTGTCGTCCAAACCAAGAAGTAAAAATCCTGATCCTTCGCTTTGAACAGGACATAAACAGAAGGGTCTTTAGTCATTCTGTAACCGAGGGCGAGCTCGTGGCTCGAAAGAACGGTCTCTGCCTTCGGATCCTGCGGAACGATCTTGTAATCTTTAAAGATAAGTCCCTTGTCGAAGAGTGTTTTAAGCGACCACCAAACTGATTCGATATAGTTGTTTGTACAAGTAATGTAAGCAGACTCCAGATCGATCCAGTAGCCCATACGGTCGGTCATCTTCTCCCACAGGTCTTTGTAGGTAAAAACCGATTCACGGCACGCGGCGTTGTATTTCTCAACACCGAACGCGGGGATATCCGACTTGCTCTTTATCCCGAGCTGCTTTTCAACTTCTATCTCAACGGGAAGTCCATGGGTGTCCCAACCTGCTTTGCGGTGCACCTGGTAACCTTGCAACGTTTTGTAGCGGCAGATCAGATCTTTAAGCGTACGCGCCATTACATGGTGAATGCCCGGCTTGCCGTTGGCAGTTGGTGGACCCTCATAGAATGTAAAACTCTTGTCTGCAGGGCGGGTGGTCACGGATTTTTCAAAAATTCCGCGTTCCTGCCAGAATTTTAATATTTCACTCTCAATTTCGGGGTATCTGAAGTTATCGGGATATTGCTTGTACATCTTGTCTTTAATTTATTTTATTGCTGCCCGCGATATTGCTCAAGCAGCTGTTTTTCAGTTCTAACCAACAGTTTCAATTCGTTTTCAACTTTTTCTTTTTCGCGGGTGATCCTGTTCAGTTCCTGCTCCGCGGCAAATAGTATCTTATCTGCCTCAAGCTTTGCTTTTTCTACCAGGAGTTCCGCGTTTTTTTCAAAAAGTGTAGCTTCAAATATAGGTTCTTTTTCTGAATTTGCATTGTCATTTTCCTCCCCTTTTTCCGGAAGTGGTTCCTCTGCAACAACTTGCGGTTCCTCAACCGGTGTCTGAACTTCAACGGGTTCTTCCATGGGTTCAGGGTTTTCCACCTCTGCTTCCAATACGGTATCAGGCTGCACTTCCACTCCCTGTTCAGCTTCAGGTTCTGTAACTTCCACTTCCCCCGCGAAACGAAGCGCGCTGCTGTTCCTGCCGAAAAGGACGAATGAAGATACAATAAGCCCGTTTACCACAGCGGTCACCAGAATTCTGAACTGCGCGGTATCGGGTATCTTCCGGTGAACGAAGAACATCTCATGCGAGAATGCACCCAAAATACCAAGGAACATCCCAAGCATGCCGAGCCTAAACGAGGTTTTTCTGTCGAATCCTTCGCCTATAAGCCATCCCGCCAAAAGCGATGCAACAAGCAGCACAAACAAACGGGAGTAGAAAACCGAGTCGGCGTATACAATATCAGCCAAAAAGTAGGAGGAGCTACCCGCTACAGCCACCGCAAGAATAAAACCGAGGATCCCTGCAAATTTCTTGAATGTCATTTTAATCTTCTGATCAGTTCAGTAAATATTTTCGTCATTTTGGGTTCTGCCATGCCTGCGGCTTCAAGTATCTCCGGAAGCGTGACAGGCTTCAGCGATTCAGGGAAGCATTCATCTGTAATGATGCTCATTCCGAACACTTTCATCCCCATGTGGTTGGCTACAATGTTCTCCGGAATGGTCGACATCCCCACCACATCGGCACCGATATGCCTCAGAAACCTGTACTCGCTTCTGGTCTCAAGACTGGGACCCGAAACTGCAACATACACGCCCTTGTGAAGTTTTATCTTCTCTTCAAGAGCGATCTCTTCTGCAAGCGCGATCAGTTCGAGTGAGTATGGTTCGCTCATGTCAGGGAACCGGGGGCCAAGCTCATTAATGTTGGGCCCTATCAGGGGGTTGTCACCCAACAGGTTGATGTGATCAACCATTATCATCAGATCACCACGTCTGTATATCGGATTCATTCCACCGCAGGCGTTCGAGACGAAAAGCTTTTCAACCCCAAGGAACTTCATCACCCTTACCGGAAAGGTGATCTGCTGCATGCTGTATCCTTCATAATAGTGGAAACGCCCCTGCATCGCAACAACCCTTTTACCGTGGATCGTGCCGAAGATCAGTCTTCCGTGGTGCGACTCCACCGTTGAAACGGGGAAATGGGGGATGTCTTCATAGTCGATCGTTTGTTCAATTTCAATATCCTCCACCAATGCCCCAAGGCCTGTTCCGAGAATAATTCCGTATTCATAGTCATGTGCCGTCTTTTTCCTGAGGAAATCAACGGTTTCTTTTATTTTTTCGAGCAGGTTTTCCATTCTAATCTTCCACAATATTATTTAAATCAATTTTTTCTGTGCTGCCGCCAAAAAAGAGCTTGGATGGGTCTTTTTCAGGTTTGGCTTCCGGTTCTTTTTTAATCTCTATTTCATCAGCTACAAGCCGGGTGACGCTCTCCTCTTTTTTTGCCATCCCTTCATCGAGAGGAATGGTGACAAGTTCCGGTTCGGGAAGTGGTGCCGGTTTTTCAACTGTTTCCTTTGGCTCGATCACCCTGATCCCGAGGATATCCTCCTGGGTTTCGATCATGGCAGCAAGCCGGGAGATCAGCCATGCTTTTCTCTCCTCAAGGGTGGCTATGTTTTTTTGCAACTCAAGTGCCCTCGCGGCAGATCCCGCTGTGAGCCTTTCAGCCTCCTCTTCCGCGTTCTTTACTATTTGTGCCGCCTCATCATACGCTTTCTGAAGCGCAAGACCTGACGACTCCTGCGCGGCTATCAACGCCTTCTGCAGGCTGTCCTCAATTGTTTTATATCTCTCAACTTCAAAATTAAGCTGGTCTATAGTCCGCCGCAGGGTTTCATTCTCTTTAATTGCCGACTCAAGTTCATCGGCTACTTTCTCCAGAAAGTCTCCCACTTCCCGGGTATCAAATCCTCTGACCGATTTCGAAAATTCCTGGCGTTTTATGTTTACGGGTGATAATTTCATTTTAGTGCCTCTCACCAAATATTGCGGTACCGATCCTTAAAAATGTGGAGCCTTCTTCAATGGCTATCGTGTAATCGCCTGTCATTCCCATCGAGAGTTCTTTTATCAGGCTGAAGCCCGACCGGTTAAGCTCGTCTCTCAGCTGTCTGGTTCTCACAAAAGCGTCTCGTATTATAGTTATGTCATCCACAAAAGGTGCCATTGTCATCAATCCAACCACTTCAATGTTATTCAACTTCCCCGCGTTCTCCGCGAGCATGAAAACATCGTCTCTGTTACTTCCCGATTTTGTTGACTCAAATGAAGATTTGAACTCGATCATCACTTTTTGTGTGACTCCCCTTCTTTCCGCCTGACGGTTTATCTCTTCCATTATCTTGAGCGACTCAACCGAGTGAATATAGTCAGCACTTCCTGCTACATACTTCACCTTGTTAGTCTGAAGTGTCCCGATAAAGTGCCAAGTGATCCCTTTGCCGGACAATTGGGCATGCTTGTCCCTGAACTCCTGGGCGTAATTCTCACCGAAGTGGTTCTGCCCCGCGGCTATCGCCTCTTCGATACTGTCAGTGCCAAAGAGCTTGCTGACCGCGATCAGCGTCACGGAGTCTTCACCGCGCCCTGTGGCTATGCACCGCGCCGCGATAAGATCTTTTAAATAGTTTAAATTTTCTCTAATCATAATTAACAAGACCGCTAAATTAGAACTTTATTGGGAATTAATCAATTGTTTCCGGGAGGGAATTTGAATGGTGATGATGGCTTTAAAATGACAAAAGCGGGATAAACCCGCTTTTGACATCCGGTGATTTGTATTTACCGGTAAACTATAATGCTAAATTATTTTTTCTCTTTCTTAGCAGTAGAGTCATGTTTTTCAACTTTAGCTGAATCAGCTTTAGCTGTTGTATCTACAGCAGGAGTCTCAACTGCAGGAGCTTCAACTTTGGTTGAATCTACAGCAGGAGCTGGAGCTTTTTTGCTGCAGCCGGTGAGAACGAAGAGAGCGGGTAACATAAGAACGATACCGAATTTAACGAGTTTCATTATCTATACTCCAATTTGAGTTTGTTATTGATTGTTGTTGTTTTCTTTGAAATTTGCGTTTCGTTAAGAAACTTAAAAATTATGGAGGGAAATCTAAGGGATCGGACAACACCCCGCAATAGCTGTGACATCTTTTTACAATTAACTTACTTTATGCGACAATTAACACTTAATAGTGACACTTTTTGCCCCGTTTTCTTGCTTTAAACGCTATAAATGCAATTTCCTTTTATCCCGTTTGCCATCTGTTAACATGCCATCACCCCAATTTGGTTCCGGCAAGCACTTCTTTTTTTCATCAATTCCACCCGCGGCAATGAATGATCCTTCATAAATTGTTAATTTTAAGTCTTAACTTTTTTTCATTTGGGAACACAATGAGCGAACTTGAATTACTCGTAAAAATAAGGGAGAATGCCTCCCGCAAAAAAAGAACACTGCTACTACCCGAGTCACATGACGACCGCGTACTTAAAGCCGCGGAGATCATCACTCGCGATGGAATCGGAAGCGTGATCACACTTGGAAACGAAGAAACCGTCAGGGCAAAGGCCGCTTCACTGGGGGTTGATCTTCAGGGTATCAGAATAATCGACCCCGAAAAATCGGAACTCCTGAGCAATTTTGCAAATATTTTCTTCAATCAGAGGAAACATAAAGGCGTTACCATAGAAGAAGCGCGCGATACCATAAAAAGGGATATCTTCTTCGGCGCCATGATGCTTAAAGAAGGTATGGCACACGCCAGCGTTGCCGGCTCAACCGCCTCAACGGCTGACGTTATGCGCGCGGGAATTCTTTGCATCGGTACCAAAGAAGGCATCTCGATCGTCTCCAGCTTCTTTCTGATGGTTTATCCTGAAGTTACCTACTCATTTGGCGACTGCGCCGTGGTTCCCGATCCCGACGCCATTCAGCTCGCTGATATTGCCATCTCCACTGCTGATAACCACAAGATACTCACCGGTGAAGAACCTTATGTGGCGATGCTCTCTTTCTCAACCAAAGGAAGCGCGAAGCATAAATTAGTAGATAAAGTGCTTGAAGCCACCGCGATCATCAAACAGAAACGCCCCGACATAAAAGTTGACGGCGAACTTCAGTTCGATGCTGCTGTAGTTGAAGGAATCGGCAAGAAAAAAGCCCCCGGAAGTGAAGTGGCGGGCAGGGCGAATGTGCTGATCTTCCCCGATCTTCAAGCCGGTAACATAGGTTACAAAATCGCTCAACGCCTCGGTGGCGCGGAAGCTGTCGGGCCTGTTGTACAGGGGCTGAAACTTCCGTTCTTCGATCTCAGCCGCGGTTGCAGCGTTGAAGATATCGTGAACACTTCCGCTATTGCCCTTTTGATGGCAGGGAACTGATCCCCACAGTGAACTTAATAATGAGAATGAGGTTGCCTCAATGGGGCAGCCTCTCTCTTGTCACTCCTGGTTTTTAAATAACTAATTCTCACAATCCTGTAACGCGACAATTTGCGTTCATTATTCAAGGTCATCAATTGATGAAAAACAGAAATCCCCTCTTCTCCGGTCTTACCGTCCTTCTCCTCACTGTCATACTGGGGTGGTCATCCATCCGGGCACAAAATACTGAAGCAGACTATTACCAGAACGCGTACAAACTTTACGGAACCGCGCTTAGAACTGCTCTCCACAATATTATCAAAGGTCACACCGTTATCAGTTACGATGGGCTCTATACTGCTTTCCCCTCAACCGATTCAAGACCCGGCACCAACAATGTCTGGGATATTTATTCCGACAAACCGGGTGGGACACCTTCTTATTTGTATACCCACGGTTTAAAGAAGTGCGGCAACTATTCTGGCGAAGGCGACTGCTATAACAGGGAACACTCTTGGCCCGACAGCTGGCTCGGCGCGACAAATCCCGCCCGTTCTGACCTGTTTCACATGTACCCTACCGATGGCTATGTGAACAACAGAAGAAGCAATTATCCTTATGGAAATGTCGGTTCAGCAACATGGACATCTTCAAACGGCAGCAAAGTTGGAAGCTGCTCTTTCCCCGGCTACACTTCCACCGTGTTCGAACCAATTGATGCCTTCAAAGGCGACGTGGCAAGATCGCAGATGTATATGTCGGTCAGGTACTATCTCGAAGACAGCGGTTTCTCTACAAGCCCGGCAACCAATAAGTCGAACCTTCTTACATGGTACGCCAATCTTCTATATTCATGGCATATTAAAGATACCGTAAGCACAAAAGAGATCAACAGGAACAACGCGATATTTGTTATTCAGAAGAACAGAAATCCTTTTATCGACCATCCTGAATTTGCCGCCGAGATCTGGCAGACAGATATGAAACCACAGGTCGTCAAGGTGATCCCTGAAACCAATGCTGTAGTTCTTGATTTTTCAAGATATATCGATTCAACGGTAGCTGTTAACCCGGTAAATTTTTCGTGTAACAACGGAGTGGGTTCCCCTGTATCAGTGCAGTGGGGTGTCGGGAACGATGTCTCAAAGCTACTCGTCCAATTCGCGTCACTCGCGGGTGGAACTCAGTATTCACTTCAGCTTTCCGGGCTCAAGAGCATAAACGGCATTATCATGAATGACACGGCTGTCACTTTTGTAACAAGTGGTACCACTGATATCACCGGAGATGAAGGAAATATTACAGACTACAAACTGGGTCAGAATTTCCCGAATCCATTTAATCCCTCAACTGTGATCAAATACCAGGTCCCCGCGAATGTTCACGTTTCACTTAAAATATTTGACACTATCGGAAATGAAGTTGTTACTCTCGTTGACGAAGAAAAAGCGGCCGGGGTTTACTCGGTTAACTTTAACGGTGAGCAACTTTCAAGCGGGGTTTATTTCTATAAAATGCAGGCGGGCGGGTTTCTAAAGATGAATAAGCTCATCTTGATGAAATAGCTGATATTTCTGAATGGTTTAAAAGTAAAAAGGCTGTCCCGCGTCGGGACAGCCTTTTTTCTTGTCTGTCAATAAGTTGATAGAACCGGAGTGTTGAATCCATTTACTTTTACTGTCTCTATTGAGACGTTGGCGACACCCGCGTTGATCATATCGAGTGTTCTTGCGGCAGCTTTTGAAAGGTCGAGCTCAAGTCCCGTGTGGACCGGACCCCTGTCAGTCACTGTTACTATTACTGACTTGCCGTTTGCCTTGTTTGTTACCCTTAACATGGTGCCGAATGGAAGATTCCTGTGAGCTGCAGTAAACTTCTCCTCATCAAATATCGCCCCACTTGCAGTGCGTCTGCCGTGAAATCCGGGGCCGTACCATGTAACTGTACCGTTTCGGGGTTCTGAGAATTCAAGAATTGATGAATATTTCCTTACGAGTTCCGCGGACTTAATACTCCTCGCGGGGCTGGTCTTAAGGGAAGATTCATCAGCTTTTGCTTTCGGATTTTCAACACTAAAACCGGTTAATATCAAGAGCAACACAAACAAGAATGCTTTAAGTGCTTTGCTCAAGCTTAACCTCATTTTTTTAATGAACATTTTTAACGACCGAAACTTACTCCACTGCATCCCCCGCGGAAAGAAAAAAATGCTTTTTTAAGCCGTTTTCAAAGGCAACCGAATAACCGACTTTTTCGGTATTATAGTCGGTAGCTCTGACCTCTTGCCTCCTCCATGAGCTATATTATTTATTTTCAATAAGTTAGAAGCCCTCGCCTGCATAAATGAAGTTAGTCATGCTTTTTTCATCAACTGAATTAATCTCGGATTTTTTAACTATTTTTCGGGCACAAATTTGCTCACGAGTGAGTATAACCGGAAATTAATCTTGAGATAAAAATGTCGAAAAACAAACTATTCCCTTTTCTGTTCGCGCTTCTCATCGCTCTCGGGGCCTTCGCGGGCTTCAGATCCGGCTCATTGAGCAAGGAGGTTCCCTCCTTTAGAATGCTTGCCAACGGGCAGTTCAAACCCGGTGACACCGTGTATTTCCAGATAACCAATAACACGGAAGATGAGAATTTTCAGTTCTCGGTCTACCGTGTCTCAAAAGAATTCGAATTTATCAGCGAGTACCTTGCCGCGCGCACATACGGCAGGTTCGATATCTGGAAGAAAGAAGGCACCTACCTTCAGTTTATGGAGAAGGTGAGGGATTTCAACAGGGTGGTCACCCCAAGCGCGAACTACTACTACGACGCGTCAAAGATATCCGCGGGGATTTTCGACAAACCGGGCATATATGTTATCCGCGGCATCAATTCCGGAAAGGTTGCCTGGCTACCTGTTTATGTGTCCGATAAAATGATGGTGGTGAAAAAGGGGGAAAAGAACATCCTCTCTTTCACAATGAACGCCACAACGGGCGAAATTCTTTCACCAGCCTCCACTTCATTCTACTCGGGTGGTAAAAAACTCGGTGAGGTAACCCCCGGCGATGACGGACTTTCTCTGCTCAGCCTCAATGGCATAAAAACAGAAGAAAATGCACCAAGCCTGGTTACCGCGATGGTTGGTGATGAACTCGTCTACAGCGACCCCTATATATTTTTCGGCAACGATAACGAAATCCGCTACTATTCCTCGATATTTACAAATCAACCCGTTTACAGACCGGGCGCGGCGGTCAGCTATAAAGGAATAATCCGGTTCCGTCAGGATGGCGAGATGGGCTTCCCTTCGCAAGAAAAGGTTTCGGTAAAAATAACCGATCCTTCCGGTACGGAAGTGTCGTCTGAAGAACTGATGCTCGATGAGTATGGTTCATTCTGGTCAACCCTGAAGACCGCGCCCTCCTTTAAACCGGGTACATATAATATAACCGCTAAATATAAAGAGAACTGGTTCAGTGGCTACTTCTCACTTGAAGAGTACAAGAAACCTGAATTCAAGGTGGATGTGGCGTTCGATAAAGGTTCATGCTTTAATGGTGAACAGATCAAAGGCACGGTAAAAGCCGGCTACTACTTCGGGCAGCCTGTTTCAGGCGGCACCGTAAAGGTAAGGGTTCTGAAAAAACCGTACCGTATCCCCTGGTGGCTCGGAAGTGAATATGCCTGGTATTACAAATCGTGGTACAACTTTGACTGGGGCAACTATGAATACGTTAAGGAACTCACCGGACAGTTGAATGCTGACGGCGAATGGTCGTTCAGCTATCAAACACCTAACGATACTGCCTCAAGCTATACTTATACTTTTGAGGCCAGTGTTACAGATGCTTCAATGCGGGAGATCAAAGGTGCTTCTTCGGTAACGGTTTCAGTTACCGATCTTCTCATTACCGCCGGAACAAACCGCTGGTTCGTGAAACCCGGCGAAGAGATCACAATTTCCGCCAATGCATGGTCGCTTGACCTTACTCCTGTCGAGAAGGATCTGGCTATTATTGTCAATAAAACAATCTATATAAACGATCAGCCAATAACTGAAACTGTATACAGATCGGAATTCAAAACCGATGCCAACGGTGTGGGAAAAATCACCTACAAACCGGAGGCTGAAGGCTCATACAATGTTGTGATAACCGCCAGAGGCTCAAACGGAAGGCTCACTGCAACTCAGACATCGTTCAATTGCTTTAACACCCGCCCGGGGTGGTATTGGTGGAACAACAATCAGGAAGCACAGATATTCACCGATAAAGATGCTTACCTTCCGGGTGACACGATTAAAGTGATGGTCTACGCGCCCGGTAAGCCGAAAGAGGGCGTGGTAACGGTTGAACAAAACTCGGTTCTTAAAGCCCAAAAGATCTCGCTGAACGACGGTTACGCCGAACTTATGATAGTTACCGACAAGAATTGGTTCCCCGGGGTTAATATCTCTTTCGCGGGCGTTGTGAAATCCGACTTCATCCTTACCAATAAAAAAATAGGCGTAATAAATGATGCCGCTAAACTGAATGTTCAGATCACACCCGCGAAGAATAAGTACAAACCGGGTGAAGAGGCTGAATTCACGGTAAAGGTTACCGGAAAAGATGGTAAACCTGTAAAAGGCGCTCAGATCGCATTTGGCACTGTTGATGAAGCGATCTACGCAATAAAACAGGACAATACCCCCTCGCTTTACAACTCGTTCTATCATGATGAGTGGTATTACACTCAAACAAACAGCTCGATCGAAGGGAAG
>JAEYUD010000242.1 GCA_023433685.1 Bacteroidota bacterium | reverse complement strand
TGTACTGACTGACCGGCAAGTGCGCGATGCCAGAGATAATTACCGCCACTTCGGCGATTGAGGCGGAATCACCATCCACATTACCGTAAGACTGCTCGAATACAAGGTTCGCCGTCATCGAAAGCGGGGTGATGTGCGCGAAAGTCTCCCTGAGGAAACCCGAGATTATCTGGATGGCTTTGTCGTGTGAGCGACCTGAAAGGCCCGACTCTTTCTCAACGTTTATGATCACGCCACTTCCCGGGGCAACCGAACTCGATATCCTCACGGGTTTACCGAATGCCACAAGGTCGTTGCCGTAAACCGCCAAACCGTTCACTTGAGCCACTTTTTTACCAGTTGTATCGATGAGTATCCTCTCCGTATTGATCATCTCCGCGAGTTTTTCCTCCCAAAGCGAGTGGCGTTCACGCGCTGCTGTAAAAGCCTCACGTACATGTTCTGAACGCACCTTGTTTGAGCTGTCTTCCGCAGCCCAGAATGAGGCCTCCCTGACGACATCGGCAATCATCGAAAACCGTGAGGTAAGCTTCCCTTTAGAGCCGGCGTATCTCGCGGCTATCTCCATCACAGAGGCGATCGCCGATTTATGAAATTCTTTCAGGTTCTCCTCTTCAATTATCTTTTTGATCACATGAGCGTACTGCACCAGCACTTCCCTTGAGCGGGTGACCTCATAGTCGAACTCGGCGAGAACCTTGAATATCTTCTTAAAATCGTCTTCACGGTCAGCGAGCATCGAGTAGAAGTATGAGTTGCCGATAAGGATCACCTTCAGATCAATGGGGATCGATTCAGGTTTAACTGACGAAGGTGGCATTTGATAGTAAACGTGATTATCGTGGATATCAAGCTGCATGTAAGAGAGAATCCTTTTAAGGGTTTTCCATACACCCGGCACTTCGAAAAGATGGCCAACCCTAAGAACCAGGAACCCGCCGTTCGCTTTGAGCATCGAACCGGCTTTTATGTTCAAAAAATCGGCATACCAGTTGCCGTGACGGTCGGAAACCCTCTCTATCGTTCCAAAAAGTGAAGGAAGTGTCGGCGCCTTCTCAACTATCACGGGTGTTGAAGTGATGCCGGCATTATCGAGTATCACGTTCACGTCGTAAGCCCTGAAGGGGTCTACCGGGAAGGCCTCGGCAAGGGCTTCGGGGTTTGTGTGGGCTATTTTGAAGGTTTGTACACTTTCAAGGAGGTCTTTTTCGAGGAGATCGAACCAGGTGACTGTTTTCGGGTCTTTGTAACTTTCCCGTAAATGGCTAAGGGCACCTTTAATAAAAGCCTCGGTTTCAAGCTGCTCGAGAGATTTAAGCTCGAGCTGCATATCCTGCGCGATCTTTACATGCTTTTTAACGAGGATCATCAGATCCTGCTGCCGCCTTGTGTAGCTTTCGTAAATCTGCTCAGCCTTCTTTTTGGTAACCTCCCCTTTTTCCACCATTTCATCGAGGGCGGAGATGAGAACAGGCTTTTTGTTTATCACCGGCATTATTTCAGGGCGAACCCCGTCTTCCGCCTGTACCTGCCCGAGAGTAAGCCCGTCTTTGTTGATCATCTTCTCGAAATCAACAATGAGTTGCTGCTCCTGCTTGGCGAAAGCGTTCAGAAGTGTGGCCTTCTTCGAGTTGAAAGAGTCTGATTCAAGAAGTTGCGGAATCCTCTCACGCAGTAGCGAAACAAGCGAATTGACATCATACTTGAATTTCAGCGCTTGCCCCGCGGGGAAGGTCAGAAGTATCGGCGAATCAGGATCACGGAAATTGTTAACGTACGCGTAGTCGAACAGCACGGGGTTTTCTTCAACAAGCGTCTCGAGCATCTTTTTAACCGACCAGGCCTTTCCCGTTCCGGCGAGACCTGCTATATATATATTGTATCCGGGCGCGCGTAGCCCCACCCCGAGCCGGAGGGCTTTCAGTGCCCTGTCTTGCCCAATGATGTCTTCTATCGGTTGAATTTCCGCGGTTGATTCAAATTTGAAGGTTGAGAGGTTGCACTTCCATCTGTAAGAAGAAGGCTTGAGTTCCGGATGCTTTCGAGCGGGTGAGGGTTTCATATCAAAGCCATAATATTTTAAATGCGTTGATATAAAATAGTGATTTTTTCTGATTGGTGATTTAAATGGTTACGCTGATTTCACTGATTTGACGCGGATTTCACGGAATTTTTAAAAGGACATAAAAAAACCGGAGAGCGCTCCAAAGTTTGGGTCTGCTCTCCGGTCTTAAAATTTACCTGTCAATTATATCAGGCAGGTGGATTCCAGGTTTCGAGGATCAGTTTACTGTCTTTCTCGAGCTGGTTCTTTATTTCTTTAACTCTAAGAGCGGTTCTGTTAAGAATCGCGTAAGTGTTATCAACATAGATGCGGAGCTCTTCCAGATCGTGACCGTCCGGTTTCATGTGGACTGCCTCAACCATGTCAGCGAAGATCGCGTCAAGAACTTCCATCTCCTGGGTAAATTTAGCTGTTTTTGTATCCATTTCTTTTCCAAATTAAATTGAATTGGTACTCAAACTTACTGAATCTCAAGATAAAACAACTCATCACCCGGCACTAATCGCTAATAGCTAATAGCTAATAGCTAATAGCTAAAACCTTACCCCCACCGATATTCTCTGAACATTAGGCAGAATATCGTAGATGGAGTAGGCATAGTCGAACGTAACGAGGGTGGAGCCCATCGGTAGGTTGGCGCCTGCTCCGAAGGTGTATTTCTCGTCATCGTAGTTATACCTGTACCCTCCGCGGAGGAATACACGGTCGAACACCGATATTTCGGTACCGACGTTGATCCTCTCAAGGTTGTCGTTGGGGTGTGTAACATCGATGGCGCCGCGCATCTTAACGAAGTCGATCTTGAAGATATCCATTGCTATCCCCACCTGGAAGTGGAGAGGCAGTGAAAACTCTTCGGTGTTCAGCTTCACTGGAGCGAGACGCGAGCCGGGTACCTGTTCGTCACGGAGAATGTTGTAGTTCAGATCAGGACCGTCGAACTTCATATCGGGACCGAAGTTTGTCATCGACATCGCGATCGTCAGGTTGTTGAAATCGAGTTTGTATTGCGTGCCAACGTCAAACGCGATACCGTTTGCAGTCTCGTTCCAGATCCTCTGCGAGATGTATTTAACAGAGAGACCCACACGGAATTGCTCGGTGAGTGACCGCGCATAAGAGACACCAAGCGCCAGATCAGAGGCGTCGTAAAAGCGCCCTGTTCCGTTTGGTTGTTTCTCCGTTGTTATTTCTATCTTTCCCGTGGTGAACGAGATGAAGTGGATACCCAATACACCAATGTTCTCACCAAGATTGTAAGCCGCGGAAGCAGCATTAAGATCGAACAGATCGAACCAGTTCAAACTGGTGAAGTGCACATCAACGTTCCCGACGTGGGAGATACCCGCGGGGTTCCAAAAGATTGATGACGCATCGTCAGTGTAGGCGATTGAAGCGCCACCCATGGCGGTCTGCCTCGCGCCCACCGGTATCTGCAGGAACTGAGCGCCGGAGGTGCCAAGGTTGTTGTACTGCGCAGCGAGCTGGGCAGTAATAAGAATGATCAGGGTTATCAGTTTTTTCATTTTAATCTCCTTGACCGGTTTACTTGATTACCGCGAAGCGGTCGATGTGCTCGCCGTCTTTGGATTTAACTACGTATATGTACATTCCGGATGCGATCTCGCGACCACCTTCTGTCTTCATATCCCAAACGGCGGTGCCGTTGCTCGAGTTGTGCTCGATCGTCTTAACGAGATCGGCATCAATCGTAAAGATATGGATAGTGCATTCTGGCGGCAGGTTGATGAACTGTATCTGGCGGAGAGGTTCACGGCGAAGCTCACCAAACTCCGGCTCATAAAGCGAGGATACAATGTAAGGGTTCGGAACTACCCTGATCTTTTTCAGATTTTCAGTGATCGCCACTGAATTCACAACCGGTGCCTTAAGCTTGAAGGTGTATCTGTCTTTCACGTTCGGTGCTTTAGGTTTAACCGACTCAAGCGAGAAGAGGTTACCTGGCTGGGGGGGATTGGCTGAGTTGAACTCGATCCTTCCTTCAAGACCATTAAAACCGAAAGTTGAGAGAGTGTAGACAGAGTCGAAGGTTTTAGCCGAAGCGCCCGCTGCTGTATCACGGACTTCAAGTTTCACGAAACCTTCACCCGCGCCGTTGAATCCCCTTCCCTTCACTTCCACAAAGTATAGGGTGCTCTTCAGCGTGGCTTCATCTACAGATGTAAAGTTGAGGGAGAAGTTATCGAGCCCACCGATTTTGGAGAAGCTCTTTACCGGATGCGGTTTTGACATCGAGAAAATTATACCGTCAGAGGTCGACTGAAGTTTGTCGAAGTAGAACGGTCTTGGTTTTATCAGGGTGTCGTTGTCTTTGGTTACCACCACGCCGAAGTTGAGGGTGAGGAGGTCACCTTTTTTCGGGCGGTACTGTTCCGGGGTTCCGGGAGGTGTTTTGATCCTGACCCTCATGCCCGCGCCGGGTACTGATATAGCCTGGTTTGGGTTCGCCCAGTTGTAGTTGTTGTCAACTTTTATATCTTCACCGGTTGTGAGGTTCACGAAGTCGAAGATGTTCGGGGCTTTGAAGTAAAGTCCGTATCTCTCCGGTTTTGTAAGTGAAGAATCGGTTATCTCGGCAGAAACCTGGGTTACAAGAACCCCCTTGTCTGCCCTGCTCACGTAGGTGAAACCGAGGTTGTATTCACCGGAAACAAGGTTGATGTTATCATCAGGCTGAATGGTGAACTGGTAGTTCGAAGTACCGTTACCTGTCTGTGTTACACTTTCAACGGTGACAGGTGTGCGGCCTATGGCAGCTGACATTGGAGTGAGTGACACGATGTTCACCTGGTCAAGATTTTTGCCAAGCGGACTCTCGAGTGACTCGAGTAGTGAGTCTCCCCTGTCGTAAGCTGTGATGGTGTACCAGTATTCGAAGCCGTTGGTAACGGTAGTGTCGATAAATGAGTACTGGATTCCCTTGTCGATACCGATATCGTTGGGAATGTCGAAATCGCCGAGTTTGGTCCAGTGAATACCCTTATCGATACTGCGATAGAGCCTGTAGCCTTCAAAATCGTATTGTCCGGAGAAGGAGTCGAACGATCTTTCAGCGGCATCATCCCAGTAAAGGGTGTTCTTGGTGTCGGATGAAATACCGGAAAGTTTCGGTGTAACCGGCGGTTTCGCTATTTCATAGTCGAAAGCGTGAATAACCTTTGCCTGAGCAAGATTTTGCTGGAGGTCAGGGAGGTTTTCACCTGCAACAATAACCGTGTAAAATGTGAGGGTATCACCGGGGAAGATGTGATACGGACCCGAGGAGAGGCTGCCAAGAAGGTCGAGACCCGTGGCGGGAATGGTATTCACATCGTCAAAATGGATATTGGTGTTGTTCCCTATATGGAAATATTTATCACGGTAAGGTGAATTGTAAAGGCTCTGAGTAGAAGCGATCCTGCCGTAAAGCACGGAATCGATATCGGAGACTTCATCATCGTTGTAAAGGGCGTAATGGAAGTCGGTAAGCCCGAGTTGAACGCCGTTAACTCGCGGGGTTTCGAGGAGCGCGACACCCATCATGCCGGTTTTACCTGAAGGCCACTCGGAAGTGGTGCCGTTATCGTAAAACCAAATGAAATTGTTTGGGCCATCATATCCCATCTTGTCGTTGGCATATTCGGGAGCACCACCGGAAGCGTTACCCACATCGATATCTGTCATCAACGCGAAGTAGAGAGAGTCGTAGTCGCGGTTGCTTCTGTTGATTATCTGATACTTGAAGAAGAGAAGATCTTGCGCGAATTTTACGCCGTAAGCATAACCGGTCTGGTGCACTTCAATTCCAAGTATTCCGATCGTGTTGTTGCTGTCGTTGTAGGCGCAGTAAGAATCCTGGTCGGATTTGAAGACCGGGTTTCCGTCTTTGTCTTTAACGGGCCACCCTCTTGTCGGGTGCCACGAAGCAGGGTTATCGGAGAAAGCGATCCTCGCGCCTTCGTTATTGTGGTAACCCCAAGAGGCTTCCCACTCTTCGTTGGTTACATATCTTCCCTGGATCACGTTACCGGGGATACCGACATAAGGGTTCATGCGGTAGATATATTGCTGACCACTGTTTATCGGGAACTCGCCCGAGGGCCCCTGTGAGAGACGGCGAGGATAGAGTTTACCCCGGTTCTCGAAGAATAGACCGATGTTGGAGGCGTTGTGGGTGCCACCGGCACGGTCGATCAGCCCCTGAACCGATGTACCACCGGCATCCTTCTGCAACTGGGCTTCAACCCCGGGGGCAAAGAAAACCGCGATCACCAGAAAGAGGAAAAGGTTCTTGCTGAATACGTTCATTTTAATTCCAAATATCATTTTACAGGTTTCCTTCCTCATTAGAATCTGATAGAAGCGCCGATACGTATCCGCCTCGGTGCACCATAGTTTGAAGGATCTTCCATATACTCTTTTGAGTATCCACCCACGAACGTGTAGTCGGGATCACCTGTATCACGGTAAACGTAGAGGATATTCTTCTGATCTGTGAGATTGAGAATCTCAGCAAAGAGACGGACACGAAGATTGTTGAAGATGGTAAGGTCTTTACCTATCATTAGATCAATCGACCATGTTGAAGGCTGCCTTAACGCGTTCTTTACAACGAAACCGACATCACGACCCGACTGAGTATAAGGGTAGCCGCTCGAGTATGAGAAAATGAATGAGAAATCCATATCATCGAAAATGCGTGAGCCGAAAACCTCAGGACCCTCATCTTTGGGGATCATGAATGTGGCAGTGGCATTAAGCACGTGTGTTTTGTCGAAATCGAGGTAGTAAAGCTGCGATGATTCGTCTGAGCCGGGGTACTGTTCATCTTCCGAAGATGCACTTCCTTTGGCGACCGAATAAGTGTAGGTTAAACCACCGGCGAAATATTTGTCGGGTCTGATGTCAAGATTGACCTCGAAACCTTTCATATTCGCGTAATCCTCGTTAACATAAAGGGTGTAACCGACGTACCTGCCCTGTGTGAACGGGAACAGGTAACGGGTGCCGATAAGACCGGTCACATCTTTATAATATGCGGTAAACGAAATGGCGGCGCGATCGGTCAACTGGTGAGAAACACCCACTTCGTAAGCAATTGTGCGCTGAGCGTCGAGATCAGGTGAACCAAAAAGTGGTTCCCGCACTTTGATATCGTACTGCTGGTTCTGGAAAAGGAACTGGTACTCTGGATTCTGGAAGAAGTGCCCGTAAGCGAAGTGGAGCTTGGTGCGCTCCGTTATCGGGTGTGCAATACCGATCCTGGGGCTAACTTGTGAACGGGGCTTTACTTCGATAACCGAGTTTGGATCGAGTGGATTGTTACGGAACTTTACGTTCGCGTTCATGTGGTCAAACCTCAATCCGAGATTTATCACGAGACTTGGAAGCTCGATCTTGTCTTGCGCGTAAGCGGCAATTTCGAACGGTTCTGTCTGATAATTGTTCACATACGGGAAGTTACGTTTGGGATCCTCAATCGACCATAATTTGAGATCGTGCCTCTTGAACTGGGCACCGAACTTCACTTCGTTCGATCTGTTGATCTGCCAAACCGCGTCACCTTTGAAGTCAAGGGTGGTGGTACGCGAATCTGTAAGAACAAGCGGATCAGCCTTTGCCCAGAACTCGAAACCGTTACCGGCGGTGGCGAGGAGAACCCTTGCCGAGGCGATCATGTATTGTGATGTATCTTTATCAAGACCTGAATAGTATCCCTGATTGAAGTATGAAGCCTTCACATCGTAAAAGAAAGTATTCGATACAGTGTGTGTGGCGTTCAAACTTGTTTGCCAGCTATCGGTACGCGACTTTAGATACTGTTCAGGGATGTATTTATAGTCGTGGTTGTAATTCTGTCTTAACCCCTTGCTTCCGCGGTTCGAGAAAGTGATCCTGAGTTGCGGAATGGCAGTAAAGGTAAGTTTTGTGAAGAACGACTGCTGGTTGTTGTATCCCCAGGGGAGATAGCTTCCCTCATTAAGCTGCTCACCGGAAAGGAAGAACCTGAGCGCTCCGGGAATGATGGCACCTTCGAGGCTTCCGTTAATGCGGAGCTCGTTAAGCTTTGAGTATCTGTCGATACCAAAATTTGAGGTGCGCATCTCGAGCTTGCCCGCGAATTTGTCGGATCCATCCCTGGTAACGATGTTAACCACGCCTGAGAGGGCATTGCCATACTCGGCGTTGAACGTACCGGAGAGAAGCGACATTTCCTGGATCGCGTCGTTGTTGATGTTGGTAGCGAGTCCACCAAGAAGAGGATCGGTAACATACACACCATCAATCATGTAGGCAACTTCGTTCGAGCGACCGCCACGGACGTGGAGGTTTGAACCACTTCCGACCACACCGGCCTGAAGTGAAAGGAGATCAGTGAAGTTACCCACGGGCAACAGTTCGATCTCATCGCGCCCGACAACAGATATCGAGCTCGTAAGGTCTTTCTGGATCAGCGGGGTGTTCGCGGTTACAACCACTTCATCGGTGGTGAGCGATGCCGGCTTCAGCTTGAAGTCGATGCTCGTGGTTTGGTCAACCACGATCTTGACACCTGACACGGTCACGTGCTCGTAGCCGACGTAAGTGATCCTCACGGAGAAAACCCCTGGTGGCACATTAAGAATGGTAAAACGCCCGTCGGAGTCGGTTGAAGCACCAAGTTTGGTACCTTCTATCATGACAGTAGCCGCGATAAGGGGCTCGCCCGTATTGGCATCTGTCACTCTTCCGGAGAGTTTACCGGTAATACCGGCCTGAACGACCGGAACGATGATAAGAAGAAAAAGAATAAATCTTTTCATGATCTCCTCTTGTTAGTTGATGAGACGGCCTTGCTCAATTTCATTGAGCTTTTTGAGCCACTCCTTGGCTTTTTTCTTGTTAAGCCTTGCGGCTTCCGTAGTGATCGCGTTTATAATTACCGAGATAGCCGCGAACGAATTTGTGTAAAGCATATTTTCCGATTTAACGGTTAACACGATATCAGAAATTGACGCGGCCGGTGAGGTCGATTTGTTGGTTATGGCAATTACTCTCACTCCCCTCCCCTTCACTGAACGGGCGAGTTCTATCGTCTCGTGTGAATAAGGGGGGAAAGAGAAAATTATCAGCACATCCTTTTCGGTAATAAAAAGGCTTTCCTCCTGAAGGGAAGCCCATCCGTTACGGAAATTGCGTGCCTTTATACCCACCTGTGTAAGCTGATAACCCAGCACTTCAGCAAGAAGATACGATATCCCCAGCCCGGCTGTGTAAACTTCGCTCGCGGAGGCGATGAACGAAACTGCCTCGGTGAACCGGGAATGATCGATCATGAAGAGGGTTTCATTGATGTTTTTAATATCAAGGTTTGCCACTTCGGTCAGGATATTCCTGTCACCCTCCTCCACTTCGATAAGGGGGAAAAGCTCTTTATTGTTGTTCAGTTCCGATTGAAGAAGTTCAGAAATTTCGTCACGTATCTCCGAGAAACCGGTAAATCCGAGATTCTGAGCGAATCTTACTATCGAAGCCACGGAAACTTTCGTCGACTCCGATATCTCCTGCACGCTCAGGAACGGGATACGGTCGAAATTGATCAGAAAGAAATCAGCTATTTTCTGCTGATTTTTTGGCAGATCATTGAACTTCTCTTCGATCCTCTCTTTTACTTGTCTGTAACGCATGGGATCAACTGTAAGTTGTTATGGTAAAAGAATAAACGGAAGTGACCGGCTTGTGACCGGTCACTTACCATCAACCAATGATCACTATTTGGAGAGTATCATTTTATTCGTAATAACAGTGGCACCTGCTCTAAGGGTGTAGAAG
>JAEYUD010000230.1 GCA_023433685.1 Bacteroidota bacterium | reverse complement strand
CCCGACGGCTACATCGGATGGCTTGATGATGGCGGTGTTCATGTTTTCACTGAAAATGAGATGAAAAACTGGTCGAAGGCCGATAAAATAATCTACACTGAAGTTTACGGTTTCGTGATGGCTTCTGAAGAAGCCAAATCAGGCACTATCTCAGATATAACCGCCGGGGGTATTCTGAAACTCTCGGGAACTACAAAAAAATCATTTAAAGTGGAGTTCCCTGATGGCAGAGCAGGTTTTATACCAAAAAAATCGGGTTCACCATTAAAAAAATGGCTTAAAGATATTAAGGCTGATCCCAATGAAATAATAAAAACGGCGAAGAAATTCCTCGGAGTGCCTTACTTGTGGGGTGGGACATCGCCAAAAGGAATGGATTGCAGTGGTTTTACCAAAACAGTATATTTTCTGAATGGAATTTTGTTGGCAAGGGATGCTTCTCAGCAAGAGCTGTATGGTGAAAAGGTTGATGTATCAAAAGGATATGATAACCTCAAAAGAGGAGACCTTCTTTTCTTTGGTCCTAAACCTGATACGGGGAAGCCACAGCGAATAACACATGTTGGTATCTATATTGGAAACCTTGAATTCATTCATGCCGCCGGAATGGTCGGGATCAACAGTTTCGACCCCAAGAGTCCGGTATTCAGCAAATACAGAACCGGAATGCTTGTTTCCGCGAAGAGAATTTTAACAAGCCTTGACACTCCCGGTATCAAGAAGATCACTCCCGGGAATTACATAAAGTGAACAAAATGGACTCAAGAAGAGATTTTATCAAAAAGGCCTCATTACTTGCCGGAGCAGCGGTTGTTTCGGGAAGCGCGGGCGATATTTCCAATTTCGCGATCAATAAAATGAAAAAAGACAAACTTGTTCTCTCATTCAGGCCCTACACGCTTGAATTGAAACATGTTTTTACCCTGGCAAGCAGTTCGAGATCAACGACTCCAGTAATGCTTACAGAGATCAAGTATGGTGATCTCGTAGGGTATGGTGAGGCTTCAATGCCACCATACCTCGGTGAAAGCCATGAAACAGCCACTTCGTTTCTTTCAAAGGTCGACCTGAGTGGCTTCAATGATCCATTCAAACTTGAAGAAATTCTTGACTACGTCGACACAGTTGCCCCGGGAAATCCTGCTGCCAAAGCCTCGGTTGATATAGCCATGCATGATCTGGTGGGAAAACTGCTTGGTCAGCCCTGGTATAAGATCTGGGGATATGATGCCGCGAAAACCCCAAACACCAGTTTTACCATCGGGATCGATACCGCTGAAGTTGTAAAACAGAAGGTCAACGAAGCCGCTGAATACAAGATTCTAAAAGTGAAACTTGGACGTGATACCGACAAGGAAATGATAGAAACCATCAGATCAGTTACTGATAAACCGATCTGTGTGGATATCAATCAAGGTTGGAAAGAGAAACAATTCGCCCTCGATATGATCCACTGGCTCAAAGAGAGGGGAGTTGTGTTCATTGAGCAGCCGATGGATAAAAAAGATATTGAATCGAACGCCTGGCTTACCGCAAACAGTCCTCTCCCCATTATTGGAGATGAAGCTGTTCAGGGAGTAACTGACGTTGTTAAAGCCAAAGGTGTTTATTCAGGCATTAATATAAAGTTGATGAAGTGTGGGGGAATGAGGAATGCCAACAAGATGATAAATCTTGCTGAGGGCCTCGGGCTGAAAGTGATGGTAGGGTGCATGACCGAAACTTCGTGCGCGATCTCAGCCGCGGCTCACCTCACGCCAAAAGCTCTTTGGGCTGATCTCGATGGCGCGCTTTTGATCAGCAATGATGTTTATAAAGGTACAACAATAGTTGATGGCAAAATCAAGATCGCGGACCTTCCGGGTATCGGGATCGAGAAAATTTAACAAGGTAGTTAACGGATGAAAAACAACATTTTTACAAAAATCCTGGTCATATTGGTCATAATGTCTTCAACAGCACTTTTCGCGGGGGGTGTTTTCCCCTACAAGGTTCAAAGAGTCACGTTGCCAAACGGATTCAAAGCCATTCTGATCCCTGTTCAGGGGAGTGGATTGGTATCGTACTATACCGTGGTCAGAACCGGCAGCAGGGATGAATGGGAGCCGGGAAAAAGCGGTTTCGCCCATTTCTTTGAACACATGATGTTCAGAGGAACCGACAAATATCCCATGTATGATTCAGTTACGACTTCGATCGGAGCCGATGCCAATGCCTACACTGATGATGACCTTACAGTTTATCATCTGAATTTCGCCGCTGAAGATCTTGAAAAGGTTATGGATCTCGAATCTGACCGGTTCATGAATCTGAATTACAAAAAAGATCAGTTCATGACGGAGTCAGGTGCTGTTTATGGCGAATACAGAAAAAGTGTTACAAATCCTTTCTCGGTAATGTTTGAGAAATTTCAGGATATGGCATTCGACAAGCACACATACAAACACACAACCATTGGGTTTGAATCTGATATAAAAGACATGCCTAATCAGTATGAGTACAGCCTTTCATTCTACAAAAGGTATTACAGACCTGAAAATTGCGTTTTGGTTATCACGGGTGATTTTGATGCCGCGAAAACCAAAACCATGATCGAGAAATACTACTCCTCATGGAAACCGGGATATGTAACTCCCAAGATAGAAGCGGAACCAAAGCAGACCGCGCCACGTGAAGCCAAGGTAAAATACGATGGCAAAACATTGCCGCTTGTAGCCATTGGTTATAAATACGATGCTTTTGACGTGAAAAACAAAGATTTCATGGCGATGCTTCCGTTCGCTGATCTGGCTTTCGGTGAAAACAGTGATCTTTATAACAAACTTGTACTTGACGAACAGAAAGTTCAATTCATAGCTGCCGGAGCTCAAACGAGAAGGGATCCATTCCCTTTCATGATCTACTCCCGTGTAAAGTCGGAGTCTGATGTCGAATACGTGATCTCTGAGATCGAGAAGACTATCGAGAAGTTCAAAAAAGAGCCGGTGGACTTGGCAAAACTTGATGCTCTGAAAAAAAGAATGAAGTATCAGTTCCTGATGGGGCTGGACAGTCCGGAAGCGATTGCTTCTGCTTTGCCTGTGTTCATCACTCTCACAGGAGATATAAACGTAATTGATGAATACTTCTCAGCACTCATGGCTTTAACTCCTGAAGATATAAAAGCGGCTGTAAACCGTTACTTCGTAAAAGAGAGCAGAAACCAGGTTATTCTCACAGGAAATTAAGATGAAAAGATACAGTTTTTATTTTACAGCTATTTTAGCAGTTTTGGTTTTTACAATGAACATCCAGTCGCAGGATAAAAACCGTGTAGTCCTTCTAAAAACAGAAGAACCGGTTATAAATTTTAAGGTTTGGTTTAACGTTGGAAGCAAAGACGATCCGAAAGGAAAGGAAGGCTTGGCATATCTAACAGCCGCAATGCTGAATGAAGGTGGCACGGTGAAACTGACTTATTCAGAGATCATCAACCGTTTATACCCTTTGGCAGCGGGTTACTATGCATCAGTTTCCAAGGAGAATACCGTTTACAACGGCTCGGTGCACAAGGACAATCTGAAAGAGTATCTTGAAATATTCACCGAACAGCTCCTTCAACCCGGATTCAGGGAAGAAGACTTTAAGCGCGTGAAGGAAGAGGCAGAAACTTTTCTCTCGACCACACTTCGTTATTCGAGTGATGAAGAACTCGGCAAGGCGGTTCTTTACAACGATATTTATGCCGGTACACCTTATGGACATCTTGCCCAGGGAACCATTGGTTCACTCAGCGCGATCACCCTTCAGGATGTGAAGGATTTCTACAAGAAATATTTTAACAGGAATAATTTTATTCTTGCCGTTGGCGGTGGATATGACGATGCCCTGTTGAAAAGTGTTTGGGGATCACTTATGTCTCTCCCCGACGGGAAACAGAATACTTCGGCCGCAGTAACTCCAAAGGAAGTGAAGGGGCTTAAAGTGATAATTGTCGAGAAAAAATCGAATGCCACAGCGATCTCAATGGGTTACCCGATCGATCTTGTAAGAAGCAACGACGATTGGTATCCACTTGCTGTTGCGAACTCGTGGCTTGGTGAACACCGCAATTCAAGCTCACACCTTTATCAGGTGATCCGTGAAGCAAGGGGTCTTAACTATGGCGACTACAGCTATATCGAATATTATCCCAATGGCGGCAGGCTCTCGAAACCACCTGTAAACGTTCCGTTGAAAAAGCATCTGTTTGAGATATGGATAAGACCTGTACCTAACGATGCCCGCCATTTTGCCCTAAGAGCGGCACTTCGTGAGTTCACAAAACTCTCAAGTGAAGGACTCTCCGAGGCTGACTTTGATATGACCAGAAAATTTCTTGAGAAGTATGTTCTCCATTACGCGCCCAATACTGAAATGCGGCTTGGCTACGCTCTTGACGACCGATTTTACGGAACCATGGAGCCGGGTCATTTGCAGAAATTCAGATCAAAGATGGGTACTGTGACACGTGATCAGGTAAACAAAGCCGTCAAGAAATATTTCAGCCCTGAAAACATGGTTATAGTGGTAATCACCCCTGACGCGGAGAAGTTTAAGCAGGAGCTGCTGAATAATGCACCTTCTCCGATAGTTTATCAAACTCCAAAGCCCGAATCTGTGTTAAGTGAGGATAAGGAGATAGTAAATTATCACCTCGATATTAAACCGGGGAATGTTACCATCGTAAAACTGGAAGATCTCTTTAAATAATTGGTTCTGGTTTGGATTAAAAATTCATCCGGATCGTGCAAGAGTGAGAGTGCAGAATTAGAAAACCTTTTAACAGGTATACCATGAGCAGAAAAACCCTGATAGTCTTTGTTGCAGGATTCCTGTTTTCCTCCTGCTTTTTCTCTGCAAAGAACAAGGCAGAGGATAGCGTGAAGCTTTTCCCCGTTGTAACAGACGACCGGGGGGATATGGTAGCGGATGCTTTTATCCGGCTTAATCAATTAGGATTCAGGAAAAGTGATGTTAAAACTGCTGTAATTCTGAGCAAGAGTGACATGGGGCAGAAGAAGTTCGTTGTAAAGGATTCAAAATCCGGTAAGGAGATTTTCACTGCCAAAGTGCCTCCGAGCATTTCAGGGTGGGGCGGGTTCAATTTCTGCCATATAATTGATTTTACCGGTGTAAAAACAGATGGTTCTTACGCCATAGAGACTGAGGGAATCAGATCACCCGTATTCCGTGTCGGTGAGAACATCTACAATACGATAGTTGACTCCCTGTTGCTCTTTTTTAAGGTGCAGAGATGTGGCCCTACCAATCCATTTATGCACAAGGTATGCCATCTTTATGATTCGCCTGTTGTGGTGGGTGACGAAGGTGCCGGCAAAGTTGATGTGACCGGTGGATGGCATGATGCCGGTGATTTCACCAAGTTCCTGAACACCACCGCGTTCACGACCTACATGCTGCTGTTTTCGTATGATTTTGATTCAAAGAAAATGGAGATCGACCGTAACAAGGATGGTGCTCCTGATGTTCTTGAGGAGGCCAGGGTTGGGCTCGATCTTCTTCTCAGAATGAATTATAAACCGAACAAACTTATTATTCAAGTGCAGGACAGGAGGGACCAAACCGTAGGCTGGAGACTGCCCGAAAATGACACTTTGAAGTTTGACAGACCTGCCTATGCCGGAATGGGTAAGAATCTGATCGGTATCTATTCAGCTGCTCTGGCGATGGGATCACGCATCTGGCGTGAAAGATTTAAGGAGAATGCTTTTGCCGACAAACTGCTGGCTGCCGCTAACAATATTTTCGCGATGAGAAAATCGGCTCCTGATGTTGACACAAATCCGATAGGACTGTATCAGGACAGTAAATACGAGGGTAAACTGGCTCTTGGCGCGCTCGAGATGTATCTTGCAACAAAGAACGGCAGTTATCTCACTGAAGCGATCGACCTGGCAAAGAAAGCTGATTCGGATTACTGGTGGAGCTGGGGAAATATCAATTCGCTCGCGCAGTACCGTGTCGCGAAGTATTCGCAGGATATGAAACAGTACATTGAGAATAATCTGATCGCTTTTAACGATAACAGGAAGAAAACCGCTTTCGGTGAAGGAACCGCGTTCTCCTGGGGAACAACCCATACATATATGGGGATCGCGATGCAGGCGATTCTCTTCAGAGACCTGACCAAAAGTAATTTGTATGATTCACTCGCCGTTTATCAAAGGGATTATGTCCTCGGTAAAAATCCATGGGGTGTCTCGTTTATCTACAATATTGGCAGCAGATTCACGAAGAACTTTCATTCCCAGGTGGCATATTTCAACAGGGGGTACTTACCCGGAGCGGTGGCAGCCGGTCCTGTCCCGGCTGAAATTCTTAAAGGATACAATATATCACGTACAAATTCAGCGTACGACAGATTCAATTCACCTGACGTAAAATACTATGACGATGCTCAGGATTATGTAACAAACGAGCCGACAATCGTAACCAACGCGACGGCTGTTTTTGTATTTTCTCATTTTTACAAATAATGTATCGAAATGAGACACTAAAATAAAGTGTATCATAATGAGAGAATGCATCGGGGCTAAAATGTAAAAAGCTCTAAAATGGGCTTAATTCAAACAATATTAGATCAGTTTTCAATGGCATGATTATTGCTTACTGATGTAAAGATCATAAAGAGCAGAAAGATGGCAAACGGAAAAATAAATCTTGTTAACACCGGTATTTCGATAGTTGATGCTTCATGGGGAGGATTCTATCGTGGTGGTACTTATGTGCTGATAGGTCCCAGAAAGTCCGGAAGGACAACCCTGGGATTGCAGTATGCCATGGCCGGAATTCAGCAAAAAGAAGTATGTCTTTATTTCACAAGTATGCGCCCGAAGGATA
>JAEYUD010000116.1 GCA_023433685.1 Bacteroidota bacterium | reverse complement strand
GGGTAACTGGATCGGAAACGGGTCGCTCGAGCCACCGTTGAGTTTCGACAGTTACCAGCTGACCTGGACTCCGGGTAAAAAGAACCTCGGTATCCTCTATTTTGATGACCTTCAGTTCGCCCGTTATACAGTAACAGATGTGGAACAGGAGTTGTCAGGGACACCCGAGACCTACGGTCTCTCCCAGAACTTCCCCAACCCGTTCAATCCGGCGACCGTTATCCGTTACGCGATACCTGTAGCGGGTGATGTTGAGATAACTGTTTATAACTCGCTGGGTCAGAAGGTAAGGAGCCTCGTAGAAGGTTACAAAGAAGCCGGAAACTATCAGGTAACATTTGAAGCGGCTGACCTGCCAAGCGGACTTTATCTTTATGAACTCCGTTCAGGTGGCTACACATCAGTCCGTAAAATGATATTGATGAAGTAAACCTTCCGGAAATATTTAAAGCAAAAAGAGCGCGGACATCATCAACCGCGCTCTTTTTGTTTTATTTTTTGAGCTTTTACTTTATTTCTATGGTCTTTGGTTTGATCCGCTCGTGTTTCGCGAGTCTAAGGATCAGTTGACCTTCTTCGAATGAGGCGTCAACGTTGTCGGTATCGATCGAGTCGGCAACCTTGAATTTGCGGTAGAAGTTGCCTGTGTTTATCTCTTTGAGGAGAATCTTTCTATTCTCGAACTTTGACCTTTCGATCCTGCCCATGATCACGAGGTTGCCGTTCTCTAATTTTATCCTTACATCGTCTTTCTTCACTCCGGGCATTGAGGCAACCACATAGAAGGCCTCGTCATCTTCGAGGAGGTTAACCTCCGGGAGTATCCAGTTCTCCTTGTCGAAAGCCTCTTTCCAGGTATCCTCCGTTACTTTTACAACTGATTCTTCGTTAACTGTTTTATTCAAATCCTGTGACATGGCTGTTCTCCTTTCGAACTTATTTTATTTCAATGTTTTTGTTTGTTTCAGGTTCTTTTTCTGCTTTTTTCAAAGTGACGGTAAGAATTCCGTCAGCAAATGAAGCCTCTACGCTGTTTCTGTCAACTTCGAACGGCATTTTGAAGCTGCGCTTGAATGAACCGGAAATCCTCTCGCTGATGAAGTAGCGGGTGTTCTCATCGTTTACCAGCTTTTTCTCTCCCTCAACTGTAATGGTGTTCTCGACAACGGTCAATTTGATATCCTCTTTTTTAAGACCGGGGAGTTCGAGGTGGATGCCTACCACGCCATCCTTCTCGGTAATGTCAGCTCTTGGGCTGAAAACTGCCGGCTTCGAAAAAGCAGAGTTGAATTCTCTTTCGAGTGAATCAGCAATTGCGTTGCTCATTCTTAACATCTCTTTCATTGGATTATAGACTAATGTTCTCATTGTTGTGTCTCCTATAGTTAATTTCTTAATTGGTTGTTGAACTCTTTGGCATATATACTACAAAGAGCGTGCCAAACTCAAAATCGCTCAAAAAATACATTTTCACTCGAATTGGGTTAAAAGTGCATGACGTAATGGCAGACAAAATGACAAATTTTTTCTGCAAGTTTGTCATACTGTGCCAATATGGCAGATAATATGACAATTAGTTAATTGTGTGACACGATCACTTGATAATTTCGTTCCATTTACGCAATTTAAATGCTGAATCTTCTTTTTTTGGAAAGCGCGGACACTTGGTTTTCAGAAGTCGCTACTCAGTAAAGACACTCATTGTTGTGGGTCTGGTTGTACTGCTTGTGCAGGCAATTTTACACTTCCTTTTCAATCTTGCAGGTAACTCTCTCGACAATAAAGCGGGGGACGTGCTTTACCGCTACGCCAATGAAAACGGAACCACCCCAAAGCCTTCTTCAAGGGTCGTTTTTCTTAATATCAACGACCTTACCTACGAGTACCTTAAATCAAACCAGTTAGACAGGAAATTTCTCGCGACAGCGATAAATGATCTCGCGTCATTTTCACCTGACGCTGTGATGTTTGATATAATTTTTGCACGTCCTTCTGACAATAAGTCTGACTCGATCTTCGCTTCCGCGCTGCGCGATGCGGGTAACATCTGCCTTCCCGCGGGATTCTCCGCCTCACTTGAAAAGCACTCAGGATTCGAGAGGGAGGGAACATACTACTCGCGGCTGATGAAGGAATTCAGGATATTTCCGAAAGAGAATGGAATTGGTGAACCTTTTTACGCTGGGAGGGGGTTGGCACAAGAAGACAGATTTGCAGCCGCGGCTGCCACCTCGGGGCATATAACCGCCCTTTCAGAGTCGGATGGTGTATACCGTTTTTATCCGCTCGTGCTGAAGCTTGATTCGGGCTACATCCCCACAACGACCATCGCGATGTTCTGCAAAATTTTTCAGGTCGATCCTGACAGTATAATTATCAACTGGGGGGAATCGCTCACCATTCCCGCGCTGAAAGAGAGTAAACTCGAGAAGGATGTGGTGATCCCGATAGATGAGCATGGTCAGACCTACATCCCTTACCCGGTGAAGTGGCAGGATGACAAAAGAAAAATGGAGATAAAGAACTTCATCTCCCGGGCTGAAAACCCGGAACTTACTGATGAACTGACAACTTTTTTTGAAGGAAATGTGGTTTTCATTGGTGATGTCTCCACCGGTATTTCCGACTCGGGTCCCACCACGCTCGATAACGCCGCGCCTCTTGTGGTGATCCACGCCGCGCTGATGAACGCGCTGATGACCGACTCATTCTTCAAAGCGGTGAAAAACTCATGGTTCATGTTTGCCATTTTTATTGTGACTTTGGTGCTCATCGGAGTATCTGTTTTTAAGAACGGGTTATACTTCCACACCCTTTTCGGGCTGGTTATCATTCTTTCAATCCCGTTTTCCTATTATCTGGTGACTGAAAGGATGATCTTTCCACTGATCACTTTTCAGGCGAACATCCTTGGGGCATACCTGGCTCTTCTGGTCACCGTTCAGTACACAGCCGCCAAAGAGCAGTCATTCATAAAATCAGCATTTTCCAGATATCTTTCACCATCAGTTGTTGACAGGCTGATCGACAACCCCGAGAGCCTTAAACTTGGAGGTGAAGAGAGAGAATTGACGGTGCTTTTTTCAGATATCGCCGGTTTCACCACCATTTCCGAATCTACAAAACCCGCTGATCTGGTTAAAGCGCTGAATGAATATTTCACCGAGATGACGAAGATAGTAACTGATAACGGGGGAATAATCGACAAATACATTGGTGACGCGATAATGGCAGAGTTCGGTGCCCCCCTTCATTTTGACGGGCACGAAACTGCCGCGGTGAAGGCTGCCCTTGAGATGCAGAGGAAGTGTGGCGAGTTGAACAAAAACCGGGCAAACCCCGGGTTCCCCGAAATAAGAATGAGAGTGGGGATTAACACAGGGGGCGTCATCCTCGGGAACATGGGTTCGCAACAGGTCTTCGATTACACAGTGGTGGGTGATACGGTGAATCTTGCCTCTCGGCTCGAAGGTGCCGGAAAACTTTACGGTGTGAACATCATGATATCGGAAACGGTCTATGACAAGATTAAAAATTCGGATATCCGCACCCGCGCTTTGGATATAATCAAGGTTAAAGGGAAAAACCATTCGGTGAAAGTTTACGAGGTTATTTCCGATGGTGTGTTCAGACAGTATGCCGAATACCTTGAAACATTCGATCAGGCACTTCAGCTCTACTTTGTGAAAAGTTTCGGGAAAAGCGAAGAGCTCTTCAATCAGTGTGTCAGGTTGAAACCCGGTGATCCGGCTTCACTTGAGTTCCTACGGCGGATAAATTATCTGAAGAACGACCCGCCACCGGATGATTGGGACGGCTCTTTCACCATGAAGGAAAAATAAGGGACTCCCTTTCTCCCCGCTGATAGTTAAATTTAAATTCTGTATTTTTTCAAATTTAACGATTCGGTGAAAATGAAGCGAGCATCACTTCTTTTTGTAATTCTTTTCTCTTCTCTCGTCAGTGCCCAGGGCTACAAAGAGCTCTCGAACAAGGTACAAACCTTCTTCTCACAGGGGCAGTTTGGCATCGCGATGGTTTTTGCTGAACAGGCTGCCGAGCAGGCACGCAAGGAGTTTGGCGAAACTGATACGATGTATGCCAAGGCACTCAACAATCTTGCAATGATCTATCAAAGGAGGCTCAGATACCTTGATGCCGAAAGAACCTTCCATAAAACACTGAAGATAAAAGAGAAAGCCACCGGCACCAATAATTATTCGTACACCACCACCCTTATAAACCTCGGTGATCTTCACAAAACGAGAAAAAACTACATAAAGGCGCTCGAGTACTACCTTCTCGCTGAAAATATTGATAAACAGATACTCGGTACCGCGCATGAAGTTTACGCTGCCGACCTCGCGAACATAGGCAGGGTCAGCTATTTCATGGTCGATATTCCGAACGCTATAAATTATCTTGCATATTCAATTAAGATCCGGGAAAAGATCACCGGTAAAGATGACCCCGTTTTCGCGATCAATCAGATCTACCTCGGTGATGTTTTCGCTAAAGTTGGTGATTTTCACAGGGCGGACTCTCTCTATAAATCAGGTCTGAAAATACTGACTTACAAGGTCGGTACCCCCCATCCCGCGTTTCTGGGGGGTCTAAGGCAGCTCGCGATGCTTTACAAGGAAAAAGGGGATCTGAAGCTCGCCGACTCCCTGATCTTCAACGGGTTGAGTGTGATCGAACCGAGATACACCAAAAAGAGCCAGGTTTTCTTCGATTTCCTGTCTGATTACGCTGACCTCAAGCTACTGCAGGGTGATCTGGTAAAGGCTGAAGAATACGGTATTGAAGTGTATCAGGGAAGGAAAGAACTTCTTGATGATATGAACCCCGATGTGAACAAGGCAGCACTTCACCTTATAAAAGTTTTTTTCAGGCAGGGACGCATGGAGGAAGCCGCACTAATGCTTGGTGAATTCTTCGCCCGGAGTCTCGATATCAGGCAGTTCCTTTATCCCGGACTTCCGGTGCCTGACATTCAGCAGGTTGAAAAAGACGCGGAAGAAGCATTCGGACTTTACAATTCGATCTATCTGACACAGATGGCTTCAAATGATGAAGTGCGCCACCTTGCTTTCAATAACTACCTGATCCTCGCCTCGCTAAACCCCGGGAAATTCTGGTTCGCCAAGACAAAGCTCGACGGTACATATCTGAATGATCAGGAGAACGACTACACTTTCTGGCTGCGGCACGCTGAGTATTACGCCGGGTTGAGGCTTCTGACCAGGAAAGACCTTGTAACATGGAATGAGAATCTTGATACCATCTACAACGCTTTCAGTGCAACCGCCGCGGTACTCGCGAAAGACACACTTTTCTCTTCAACTTTCTATAAACTGAATTTCAAATGGGAAGATCATCTTGCGAGACTCGGCAAGGATGAAGCCACCATTGTTATCCTTAGGGGTGAGATAAACAGCAACAAATACCCTGGTGAAATTGGGTATGGTGTGCTTGTTCTTAAAGGTGGTGAATCTGGTGACCCTAAGTTCATTCAACTGAAAGATGGGAATGATCTGGAAGAGAAAGTTTTTCCGGAGTACCAAAAAACTTCAAGGGACGAGAGAGGCAAGAAATTCCATGACAGGCTGTTCGGAGAGGTAAGAGCGCAACTCGCTGACAAAAAGAAGCTCTACATCAAAAAATCAGGGATTTTCAAATTTGTTGAAATAGAGCTTCTCTTCGACCCCGCGAAGGGGAAAACACTTGGAGAGTTATATCAGATCGAGTCTGAATAGGAACTGTCGTAGAGGTGGTCTGCCATTCCGAGACCAAGATACGTTTTTTCTCCGAAGCCGGCTATAAAACCGGTGCGGATCAGATTCGGATCTCCCATTATGGTGCAAGGTGAAAGAATTCCAATTACATCCATCGGTTTTGCTTTAGGATTCTCGATGCAGATCTTCTTTGTGATCCTCGGGTGTTTCTCGGCGTATTCCTCATCCCAGACAATATGAAGGGGACCTGCCTGATACCCGGCATTCTTTGAGATGAGTTTGTACTTCTCTATCAGGTTATCCCTGAGAAGGGTGTTCATTTCAAATTTGTCTTCCGGTCTCAGGAAGTAGACCCTTTCCCTTTGATTGATAAATCTAAAAGTGGAAAGAACCAGCGGGCTGAGAAATATGAACCTCATTTCAGAACTGAAAGAAGTTTCAGGAACAAAATCAAGCTTCACTCCCTTTATACCAATTTCTTCACCTTCAATTTTTATCTTGAACTCCTTGCGAACCGAAGAGGCAAGTTGATCAAAATCGAGAAAATCCTGAAGAATCGGGAATGAAACGTGTATGTACGCTTTAGGAGAGACAAGCTGAATCATTGGACCCGACATTTTCATTTTTTCGAAGCGAAGCGAAAAGGTGAAAAGGTCGAACTTCCTGGCATCAAACTGGAAACCGTTCTCCTTGGCAAAGTCAATAAAACCGGGCGTACCTATCCTGAGCAATCTTCTGATCGCTGTAGATATGCCGTAGTTATAGTTGACCGATAACTTTTTCGGTTCGAATTGAACCGCAATTCTTATTCGCATAGATCCCGTATAGAACTGTGATTTGACTGATTAAAAACTACTAACTCCCCGCGTGAAGAGGGCAAGCGGGAACAATATTAATAGAACGCTACAAAAATAACAAAAATGTCTAATATTAATACTCTATGGTAAATTTAAAGTATATCCAAGTGGTTTCATCAATGTTTCCGGTTGAAACCTGCCTGGCAAGGTTGTTCTTAATGGCAAGAGTGAAGTGAAGGTCTCTGAAAGCCTCGAAGTCAACCCCCGCCTCAAATTTCGTGTAATGATAAACATCTCCTGAGAGGAACTGTACGTGATCGGGGTCAACCTTCTCAACGTGTGGCTCAAAAAGATTTCCTCCGGCGTTGTAAATCAATTTGCCTGATGCGTCGTATAAATTCCACCCTTTTCTCGTGAAACTGTAGGCGGCGTATAGATTTGTTGCCCTGTTCAGAGCATATTCAGCTTTCAGCCAGATCTGGTCGGCATTAGGTCCGATCGGATGTCCGAGGGGGTCGTCCCATGAAGTATACGTGTTTTTGGGATTTGTATGTGTATACACGAAAGGTCTGATCCGGGTGTACTCACCGATAATCACAAGATCACTGACGGGGGTGTACCAGTAAGCCCCGATCTGATAAGCGGTCTTGTTCGAAAAACGGTCGAGATCACCCATGTTGCTGAGAATATTCTCGTCAAGGAAAAAGGTTGCCTGCAGTTCCAGGTTCGGAATAAAATCGGTTTGCAGGTCGAAAAAGACGGTTGCATTATCCCTGTCCTGAAGCGACATTTCCCCGAATTTGTAAAAAATCAGAGGATTCAGATAAGCCAGATCTATGGCACGGTCGGAATATACGATAACTTCACCGATCGAAATATCAAAGGCATCAGGGAGGTGTAGCTGGAACTTGTTCGCGGCGATGTACTTGGTGTAATTGTCACTCCTTATCGCTTGATAGCGTCCTACAGTAGATGCCTGATATGAAGTGTAGCGCACGGGTCCGTATTTGAACTGGAACTTGATAAAGTCGAGGTCGGCGTGCTCACCCGACCAAACGAGATTGGCGTTATATCCGGGGGCGAACCGTGTTTTCTCCCTTCCGATCTGCGCGAGAAACTCCGTGCCGGGTTTGGGTCTTGAGCTCCACTTCAGATAGCCATCTGTGTAGTCATAACTCGGAGTTGACTCAAGATTCTCCACAAACTTGAAGTTGTGATTCAGCCTTGGATCGACTGTAACCGAGAAATCCCTGTTTCCGGTTGCCAGCCCCTTTACAACATAAAGCATGTATCCGAAGTTGTCGGTGATCGATCCCTGCACCCGGAAACCCATATCGTAAATTGCCGCGTTGTTTATATCCGGTTTCATACGGTGGCCATATTGGAGCGAACCGATCCCTTCGGCGTACATCGAGACGGTGGAGTCGTTATAAGCGTAGAAATACTTCAATTTGTTTGAGAAAATATCCTCAAGATTCTGCCCGAAACTCATTCCACCAAGTAGGTTGGTTACGTCATCACCCCGGGTTTTTCCCGAGAAATTTTCTGTGAACCACTTCAATCTCTCCCTTTCGGTGGTAGTGAGGAGATGCTGCTTTTGCCTGATGATATCGAGGTAATCATTCACTTCCTGGCGCGACATGTTGGGCACATCATCGTGAATGCTTTCTATTATCCCTTTTACCTTCATCCTTTTCAGGAAGGGATAAACAGGGTTTTCGATATTCACATTCTCAACCTGCGCGGAGAGGGTGACAGAAAGAAGAATCAGTAGCGGAAATAGTTTCTTTGTAAGCATATCAGATTATATCCAAAAGATCGAGTGCAATTAATAAACTTGAAACGAGCAAAACGGCTTTAATAACTTTTTCACCAAGTTTTGCGACCACCTTTGCTGAGAACCACGCGCCAAATATGGAGCCTATGCCGAGCATGAAACCGGCAAGCCAGTCGATCTGACTGTGGAACACAAAAATAAGAAAGGCGGGGATCGTAAAAATGAACGCTATAAAAACCTTGTGAACATTCACTTTTATCAGATCGATCTTCAAAACGCTTCGCAAAACGAACATGATGAATATGCCGGTGCCCGCCTGTATGAATCCACCGTAAAATCCAATCCCGAATAAAAGGGGATAGAGAACCATTTTTGTGTGCTTTATTTCTCCACCTTCAGCCGCCTTGTTAACCGGCAGGAACATTAAAAGCGAGAGGATAATTGTAACCACACCGAGGATTTTTATGAAAACATCCCCCTCTATCCTGACCGCGAGCAGTGCCCCCGCGATCGCCCCGGGAATGGTGAATATCGCCAATCGGAACGACTCCTTAAAATAGTTCATCTTCTCACTTGAAAACGCCACAACCGCGGTCAGGTTCTGCATCAGAATGAAAATCCGGTTGGTTCCGTTGGCGAGATTTGGATCGAGACCGATGTAAATGAGCGCCGGAAGTGTCAGTATCGAACCACCTCCAGCCATTATGTTCAGTATGCCCGTGAAAAATCCGGTTATGAGGAGAAGGGAGTATTTAAGAAGGTCGTCCAAGTTCAGTACTAAAAGTCGTGAATCGAAAGATCAAAATTAACCAATTATTCTCTAACACCCGTGATATTGGAACTTGCAATAAATAATAATGGTTACGAATAATAAAACCCGGAGGTTATAATGAAGTTATTCGTTTACGCGGCTTTCGTCGCGTCATTTTTGCTTGGATTCATCTGGAACGGCAGTTCAGTTCATGCTAAATCCGGAGATCCGAAACCCGAAACAAAAAAGAGTGAGTGTCCCTACCTTAACTCACAGGCATCCGGTGTATGCCCTTACATGAATGGAAAGGCTTCAGGCCAATGCCCCTATACCGGTAAAATAGGCTCACCCTCAACTGACAATAAAGAGAAGAAATCCGCTGAATGCCCCTATACCGGTAAATCCACTTCAGACCAGCCGGTGAAGAAGATTGAGGTTAAGAAAGTGTAGTCCGCCGCGGCGGAGTGGAGTTTTAAGGTTATACATATTTCACGCCCACCTTCATAGAGTTTTTGGCACGCGGATACACGCAGATTAAACGGATGAACGCGGAATGACTCTCTACGGACTCCACCCTCCACCCCAAACCCCAAATCCCTTATAAGTTTTTAGCACGCGGATACACGCAGATTAAACGGATGAACGCGGAATGACTCTCCGCGAACTTTGCGATCCGCCGCGGCGGCCTGCAGTTTAAAAAACACTCTACACTCTACACTCCACACTATACACTAATCCACCGCGGCGGCCTCCACCC
>JAEYUD010000057.1 GCA_023433685.1 Bacteroidota bacterium | reverse complement strand
CCATCCAGGTGTCTTCCGTGATCATTCGTAACCATCAGAGTGGTTTTATCCCTGAAAACGGGATCACCCTGAACAAGATCCCAGATAAGACCTACTATGCTATCTGCAATCGTTATCGCGCGGGTGTAGTCATCCCATGCCCCCAAATGTCCATAGTGGTCAACGTCTGAGAGATAGACAACCGAGACCCTCGGGTGCCAGTTCAGAAGTTGTGTTCTTGCTTTTTGCCAAACCTGAAGGTCACTGCTACCACTGAGAATATACCAGGGCCAATAGGCAGGGCCGTAACCGGGCCTGAAACTTTGCAACCAGGGGGAGGAGAGGTACTTCATTATATACTGCGCATTGGTTGAATCCTGTTGGTGCTCTTTCCTGAAATATTCCCAAAGGGTTGGCACGGTGGCATATTGTGTCTGGAATCCGTTGTAAAATGTATCAAGCGGGGTTGACCATGAGCCCGACCAAATAGCGGGAACACCCCTGTTGGTAACAGTCCATCCGTTGTTAAAGAAAGAATCGATCACGATACCTTGAGCGGAAAGCCGCTTCATGGCAGGTGTTAATTTGCCGGAAGTGTCGCCAAGGGTTTCAGAATAACGGGCACCATCGATTATTACAAGCACAACATACCTGTCGGGCATCTGAGCACTGGTGATCCCGGGCATTAAGAAGGAGAACAGGATCAGGATAAAAGTTATTTTTGACATCAAATTTCAAGGTTTGGGTATTTTATAGAATCGTAACGGCAAATTTATTGATTGATCACCACTTCTTTATTATATTGCCGTTGGATTCAATTAATATTTAGGTATTCCTTAGCCGATGCCAGACGACAAACTCTCACTACTGCTTCTTGAGAAATATGCCGCGCCGGCTGTGATTCACGATTATGCAAACTTCGTGTTTCTTAACAGTGCGGCAGTGAAGAAGTTCAAAGCTTCTTCCACGGCAGAGCTTGTCGGCAAGTCGATTCTGATCTGCGTTCACCCCGATTCAACCGGAGCAGTTTCAAAAAGCGTGGAAAGTCACCTTGACAGGGAGACATTTGAGCTAAGCGAGCTCCACCTGCTTGCTCTTGATGGAACTGATTTTTACGCGGATATTGTCGGCACGACAGTGATTTTCAACGACAAGGAATGCGTCCATCTTCTGATAAATGACGTCACCCAACGAAAACTTTTTGAGGAAAGTCTGATCAGGGCGAAAGAAGAGGCCGAGGAGCTTAACAGGTTGAAATCGAGCTTTCTACTTTCGATGAGCCATGAACTAAGAACCCCGATGATCGGCATTCTTGGCTTTGCTGAAATTCTTGCCGAAAAAGAGGGTGACCCTGAAACAAAAGAGCTCGCGGAACATATCTATACCAGTGCCAAGCGGTTAACCGGAACAATAAACAATATTCTTGAATACAGCAAGATCGAGTCGGGCAGCCTTCGAATAAAAAATGAGAGTTTCGACCTCATTAAAGCCATTGGCGATATTTGTAAGTCGTATGAGTCGCAACTGGCATATAAAAATCTCTTTCTGAATTACTTTTCAGGAGTTTCATCCTATGAGTGCTTTGGCGACAGGGAGATATTTCTAATGGTTATCGGTCACCTTTTACAAAACGCGCTTAAATTCACCAATCAGGGCGGCATAACCATTAGCTGCATCTCCGCCATAGAAGGAACCAATCATTTTCTTGTAATGAAAGTTAACGATACGGGGGTGGGGATACACCCCGAAGATCTCGGAATGATCTTCAAAGAGTTCAGACAGGCAAGTGAAGGTGTGGGAAGGGAGTACGAAGGTACCGGTCTGGGTCTGACCATCGCCAAGGCTTATATTGAAAAGATGGGGGGGACAATTGAAGTTCAGAGCACTCTTGGCCAGGGCTCTTCATTCACTATCCGGATACCGGGAAAGCCTGGTTCCCCGGTCACTAATAGCGAAATTAAACTGCTCTACACTTTTCTGCCCCGCGCCACCTGATCAGGCGTTCATCACCCTGTTCTGGTGATTTATGCTTTCCATGTGCATCGCCTCAAGGAAATCTTTCAGAAATTCAGGACTCAACCCAAGTTTTCTTCCAAGATCCAGACCGCGTTCAAACACTTCGTTCCATCTCCCGGCTCTTAGGATGGTCATATTGTTTTCTTTTTTATATTCTCCGATCTTTGCCGCGAACTGCATTCTTTTCGCGAGCAGCTGCATTAATTCGTCGTCGATCTGATCAATAACCTCCCTGTAGGCTTCCATCGGTGAACCCTGTTCAGAAGTTTCCTCCCTTTTTCTCCAGACAAGTTCACCAAGCATCTGCTTGAGAGCGTCGGATGTGATCTGCTGTTTGGCATCGCTCCATGCATTATCGGGATCTCTGTGTGCCTCGATCATTAAACCGTCAAAATCAAGATCAATTGCCTTTTGCGACACCTGTTTCAGGAGGTCCCTCCTGCCCGCGATGTGGGAAGGGTCGCAGATCATCATCAGTTTTGAGTAGCGCCGTTTCATCTCGATCGCGAGATGCCAGATCGGGGCGTTTCTGTATTCCACATTTCCATAAGTGCTGAATCCGCGATGGATCAGTCCGATATTCTCCACACCGGCATTTCCGATCCTTTCAACAGCCCCACTCCACAATTCGATATCAGGATTCATCGGGTTTTTAATAAAAACGGGTACATTGGTACCTTTAAGCGCGTTTGCTATCTCCTGCACGCTCATTGGATTCACCACGGAGCGGGCACCGATCCAGAGAATGTCAACGTCGAAGTGTAACGCGTCTTCAACCTGTTTGCTCGTCGCCACTTCTACCGCCAGTGGAAAACCCGTTATCTTCCTGGCCTGTTGAAGCCAGGGGAGCCCCTTGGTTCCCACCCCTTCAAAAGTGCCGGGTCGTGTTCTTGGCTTCCAGATGCCTGCACGCATTACATCGACCACCCCGGTCTCCTTCAACTGCGTTGCGGTTTCAATAACCTGTTCTTCTGTTTCGGCACTGCATGGCCCTGAAATTATCAGTGGCCTTTTCTGTAACAATTGTTCCATATCTCTTGTGTTGTTGTGGGTTTAAAAACAAAAAACCCGGATCATCTGTCCGGGTGGTATTTCAATTTCGTTTCAGTTCTACACTATACGACAAAAACCACCCGGCCCGGTAAAGTAAAACCAGTAAAAGTAAAAGGGGATGAGTGTGGCTTTTTTCGTCATCATGGTGTGCAAATATACATTTTGAACTTTTTCGATACAAGGGATTTTTTCTGTTATTTTAAATTTTATTTCTTTCCGAGCACTTTTTTTATCTCATTTGCCTTAAGCATAATTGTTCTGAGGCTGCCATAGTCCTCCTTCTGAATGCAGTTTTTCATCAATTGAAGCTGTTCTATCTGTTCGTTCAGCACATCAAGCAGGTTTTCCCTGTTCTCTTTGAAGATCGGGATCCACGTGTCGGTGTTACTTTTCGCGAGTCTTACAGTGCTTTCAAAACCCGCGCCGGCAAGGCTGAAGATGGTATCAACCTCCTTTTCCTTCTCGAGAACCGAGAGGGCAAGCGCAAATGAGGTTATATGTGATATGTGACTTACGTATGCCGCATGCACGTCGTGGCTGACGGAGTCCATGTAGATCCGCTTCATCCCGATAGCATCGTACATCGCTTCAACGGTCGCGAGGGCATCCCCGTCACTCAATTCCCTGTCGCATATCACTGTCACTTTTCCGTTAAAACCTCCGGGAAGTGCTGCCGTGGGCCCGCTGTTCTCGGTTCCCCAGATCGGGTGCGATGCTACAAATCTTCCCCTGTTAGGGTGACTCAGCACGGAAGCAGCTATCCTTTCCTTTGTCGAGCCGGCATCTGTAACCACCTGACGGTTCACCATGTCAAGTACCGATGCCAGAACAGGGATGGTAGTGTCAACGGGAACCGCGATAACAACAAGATCAGAACCCTCTACAGCCTCTTCGAGTGGCTGCACGTCATCCACAAGCCCAAGCCGAAGTCCCTCAACCTGATGGACGGGGTTAACATCAACCCCGGTCACGCTTTCACAAAAACCGGTTCTTTTAAGGTCAAGCGCCAGCGAGCCGCCAATGAGACCCATACCGATCACGGTTGCCTTCATGTCCCCTCCGGAGCAATCGGAATGGTAAACGATACAGTTGTCCCGGCTCCGGGAGTGCTTTCAACATTGATTTTGCCGGAATGCCTCTCAACAAACTCCGCGCACAAACTCATTCCAAGCCCGGTACCTTTTTCATTGCCTGTTCCCGGTTGTGACTTAACCCCCGCGGCTCCGAAAAGATTATCTTTGATCGCGTCTTCCATGCCAACGCCGTCATCAGAAACGGCAACCCTTAACATCTTCCCTTCAACTGAAGCTGAAATCCTGACTTCACTTCCTTCATGCGAAAATTTGATCGCGTTTTGCACCAGATTCTGCAGTATCGAGTTAAGCATCATCCTGTCGCCAAGAATCCGGGTCCCCTCCGGTACCTCAACGGCAATTTTAACTTTCTTCTCTTTTAACGCGTAGCGCAGACTCTGATTCACCCTCCCGGCTATCTCACTTAAAGCCACGGTTTCCGGATGGAACTGTATCTTCCCTGTTTGTGCCCTTGCCCAGTCAAGCAGATTGCCGAGTAAAAAGAACGTGCTCCCTGCCACAGCGTAGAGATCATCTGAAATCTCACATATCTCTTCCCTGCTCAAATTGTCCGATCCAGTCGAGAGCATCTCCGAATAACCAAGTATAGGCATGAAAGGCCCCCGGATATCATGAGAGATCAATGAGAAAAGTTTATCTTTAGAGGCGTTAAGCTCTTTTAATTCCTCGGAATACTTTTCTATTTCCATCGCGTGACGTGCAGCCTTTTCCCTGGCTTCTTCTGCTTTTTTCCGTTTGTACACGAAGAAAAAGATAAGTGAGAATGAAAGTCCGGCAACCGAGATCAGGCTTATGATAATAAAATACTGGTCAGAAGTTACCTGCTCGAGCCTGGCAATTTCCGCGGCCTGTTTTTCAGTCTCATACATTTTTTCAAGTTCAATGATCTTCGCCGCAGTCTCACCCCCTTTTACACTGTCTATATAATCATGGTAAAGCCGCAGGTACCTGTAAGCCTTTTCATAATCACCTGCTTTCGCGAATGCCTTGGCAAGTTTTCCGTGGAGCTGGTTCACGTCGTTCTTGCTTTCCATTTGTTCAGCGTAGTTTAACGCGCTGTCATACTGTGCTATCGCCCTCATCGTTTGCCCGGATTCATCATAAAGGTCACCCAGAGCAAGCATGTTCACCATAAGTCCGTACGTTATACCCTCTTTATAGCAAAGGTCCAATGACTTTTTAAGCCACATTTCCGCGACAGCCGGCTCTTTCCGTTTTTTGTATATGGTTCCGGCATTCATGTAAGCCTGCGCGAGAGTGTAGATAAAATTCCGTTCCCTCGCCAGCTCAATAGCTTTGTTATTGTATTGAAGTGCCAGTTCAACTGAATCGATCTCGAGCAAGGCGGTTGAGGCATTCGTGTAACAGAGGGCGAGGTCGTGGAAATTTTTAATTTTCTGATTTATCGAAATGGCGCGGTTGTAGTAGTCGATTGCATTTTTGTACCTGCCGAGTTTCCCGAGCTCAAGCGCGATATTATTTATAGCTATCGCGAGTGACTCCTGATCATTTATCTTTTCGAATATCCGGGCAGCCTTTATATAGTCTTCAACCGCCTCCTCCCTCTTGTCAATATTTGTTTTACAGTTCGCGCTGTTCGTGAGTATTGAAGCATAGATTTTATCCTCCTTCGAGGTATCGATCAAAGCCACCGCCTCATTGTATACCACTATCGCCTCTTTATTCCGTTCACGGGCTGAGAGATACAGTCCCTTCGCGATCAACGCCCTGCACTTCACCATCGGCGAATTTGATTTATCAGAGAGTAGCATCAATTCCTTAATGAAATAAGCGGCCGAGTCAAGCTGACGGGTCAAGCGATAATATTCCGCGATCTGAATAGTAGCCTCGAAGTACCCTCTATCGTGATTCAGTTTCCTGGCGATGTCTCTTACCGAGAACATGTATCCGATGGTGCCGCGGATATCGGTGGTGAACTGGTCGCTGGTGATCTTGATCATCTTCATCACCCAGGCTGTATCCCTGTTCTTTGAGGCATAGGTTGATTCCAGTTCATCAGAGAGCTGCGCCCGGACAATAGTTGAGGAGAATAAAACTACAAGTAATATTTTTAGTAAGGGATTCATTTTCTTGAATTAAAATAATGTGGGTGGCAATATCAACAAATTTTGTAAAAGTATCAAGATGTGTTTCTCTCCCAAGTGTCAATTATTGTTAAAATGTGACGGTTTAGTGACAGTTTTTTAATTGGAGAATTCTTATTTTAAGAATAGTAATTCGCAACTTTATTATTAACCCCAAAATAACAACTGCCATGAGAGAACAATTGATGAAAAGCAAACTACTTTTTGTCGTCAATTTCACAATTATTTGTCTTTTACTCTCAACTTATTCGCTTTTTGCCTATCCTGGTGGAGTAAGCGGGTACACAAAGAAAGGTGCAAACCCAGGCTGTACTTGCCATACGAGTTCGCCAAGCAGCAGCGTTACACTCGTTTTTGCCGGACCTTCCACCTTGAACACGGGTGAAACCGGCGACTATACTGTTCTGATGACCTACACTTCCACCATAACAGGAGGTGGAATGGATATCGCGGCATCGAATGGCACTCTTGCCAAAGTTGACAGTCGCCTAAAGGTGCTGAACGGCGAGTTAACACAACCGTCAAAGCAGACAGGGACAACGCAACTTGTTTGGTCTTTCAAATACACCGCCCCCTCAACCCCCGGGACTCAGACACTGTACGCCAC
>JAEYUD010000029.1 GCA_023433685.1 Bacteroidota bacterium | reverse complement strand
ATATGTGGGTGGATCAATAAAACCAGCAGATCTGACGGGGCTACAACCCTGAAAAAATCGAGTGATTCAATATCGTTAATTATCACGAAACCCCCAACAAGTGAGGGGAGAATATTGTCACCATGCCGTGATCCGGAGGCGATCATTTCACCGGCCATTGCAAACTCAATCAACTCCCTGTGCTGAAGTGGTGACTCAAGCAGACCGTTAACCGCGACAACTCCTGCAACCGCACTCGCGGCGCTTGAACCCAAACCGCTACCTATGGGCATATTCTTGTGCAAAACAACATTAACACCTTCGCCGGGGGCGTGTTCTTCGATGAATGAGGTTATCGCCTTCCCCGCGGTGTTAAGGGCAATATCCGTGCTCAGACCTGTATTCCCTGTTATCGATACAATGCGGGAGGTCTCGCTTCCATTGGGTGTCACTTCCACTTCGTCACCAATTCCAAATACGGGAAACCCCATCAGGTCGAAACCGGGACCCACATTGGAAACAGTACCGGGGGCGAACGAACGGGCCCTGCGTCTAACAAGTTTTCGCTGATACATTCTTATGACCCGATCACTTTCAACACATCATCAAGAACACCGGCGGCGGTCAGACCAACACCGGCGCCCGGTCCGGAGATCGCCAATGGTAATTTGTTATAGAGGCGCGTGTAGAAAATAAAGGCATTTCTTACCCCGTCAACTGTGTAAAGGGGGTCTTCAGGATCAATTTCCTTAGGACCCACGGTCATTTCGCCCCCCTCGAAAGTAGCCATGTATTTTATTTTCTTTCCCCTCACCTTTGCGCCCTCAACCATGGCATCGAGGTCAAGGTACTGAACTTCACCCCCCTCATTCCTTATGGCGAGCGGCGTAATTTTAATATCTTCAAATGATTTCTCAAATCCCGCTTCACGCGCGAGTATCAATAGCTTCCGCGCCACATCGACACCTGAAAGGTCGATCAAAGGGTCGGGCTCGGTGTAGCCGGCCGCCTTGGCTTCATCGAGCGCCACCATAAAACTTTTCCCTTTCCAGACTTCCGTAAGTATATGATTCACGGAACCTGACATTATCCCTTCGATTTTTTCAGGCCTGTCACCGGTCGTAAGGAAATCTTTCACCGTTTTCAGCACCGGAAGCGCGGCACCAACATTTGTTTCATAGTGAAATCGTGTGCCTCCCTTTCTGCATGCCTCTCTAAGTCTGTTGTAGAAGTCAATGCCGGCAGAGTTTGCAACTTTGTTAGCGGCTACGATATGCACTCCTGAAGCGAGAAGAGGCTCGTAAAACTGAAGTGTTGCCTCTGTCGCGGTGCAATCAACCATTATTTTAAATGGGTTTTGATCGTTCAGTATCGATTCAAGAAACCGGTCGGCCGAAGCTTTTTCACCGGTGGACAGCAAGGATTTAACTGCATCATCCTGATTCAACAGGTTCTCACCGAAGCACATCATTTTAGAGTTAATGATACCTCTCAGCTTGATCACATCGTTCAATGTGTCCTTTGCTTTTAACAGGGAGATGAAGGTTGAACCGACATTTCCGGGGCCAGCAAGGTAGATGTGCCAAACACGCCTGTGGTCAAAAAAGAACTCGTCATGAAGCGCGGTCATCGCCTGTTTCAACTTGTCAGCCGAAATGACAAAAGAGATATTTAGCTCTGATGATCCCTGCGCGATGGCGTGAACATTGATCCTGTGTTTTCCGACCGTGGCAAACACCCTGCCTGCCAGTCCATGCCTGCGGCGCATGTTACTTCCAACCACGGCAATTGAGGCAAGACCTTCCTCTTTTTCAATTGAAGATATCCTCGCGAGTCGAAGTTCTTCAGCGAACTCTTCTCTCAGACATTTAACTGCAGCAGAAGCGTGTTTCGGTTCTACAGCCACCGATATCGAGTGCTCTGAAGAGGCCTGCGTAATGAGAATAACATTGATCTTTCCATCTGCAAGCGCGCGGAAAAGCCTCCCCGCGATACCACTCACACCAACCATACCACCACCCTCAACGCGAACAAGGGCGATTCCGTCAATGCAGGCGAGTCCGGTTATATCATTCCGGTTAAAACCGGGATCTTTTTTTATTATCGAACCCCTGAATGAGGGATTAAAAGTGTTTTTGATCCTGACAGGTATTCCCCTGTCCATCGCGGGTTGAATTGTCGGGGCGTAAATAACCTTGGCGCCAAAGTATGAAAGCTCCATCGCTTCTTCATAAGAAAGTTCATCAACGATGAAAGAATCTGTCACTTTACGCGGGTCGGCGGTGAGCACACCGTCTACATCTGTCCATATCTCAATTTCAGACGCGTTGATAGCCGCGCCGAAAATGGCAGCAGAGAAGTCGGAGCCTCCCCTTCCGAGTGTGGTTGTCTCGTTATCATTGGTTGAAGCTATAAAACCGGTGATAACTCTAAGCGCCGGGGTTCTCTTCATCTCCTGATTGATGAAATAGAAGGTCTCGGTTTCAAGCACCCTGGCATTGTTAAAATTGTTGTCGGTTTTTATCACTTTCCGCGCATCGAGAAATTCGGCTTTAACACCTGCTTCACGAAATGCCACTGTTATGGTGTAGGCAGAAAGAAGCTCACCGAAGCTTTGGATATAGTCAAGGGTTTTAGGAGTAAGTTCTTTAAGAAGGTAAACGCCATCGAGTATCTCTTTCAACTCGGTAAATCTGAGGTTAAGCCCTTCATGAAGTATCTCAAGCTCCCTCCCCGATTTAACGAGCTCTGTGGCGAAATCGAAGTGCTTCTTTCTCAGCTCTTCGAAAAGTTCAGAGTAGCCCCTGTCTCGCTGAACCGCAAGGTTACCTGTTTTTATCAAACTATCGGTAACTCCCGAGTAGGCTGAAAACACGACTCCGGCTATTCCTTCATCGAGCTTCCCTTTTACTATCTCAATTACACTCTTAATACGTTCCGGGCTCCCAACCGAGGAGCCTCCAAATTTTAATATCTTCATATAGTTCAACCTGTGTCACGGGGTTCCGGATGGGTTAACACACATCGCGGACACCGGAAAAATTTCGATTAATTGTAATGGTTATTTAAGAATTGTGATCAGGTTTCTATCCTGTCCGGTATCGATTTCTTAAGTTTTTCGATCTCATCACGCAGAAATGCAGCCCTCTCGAACTCGAGGTCTTTGGCCGCCTTCCGCATCTCATCCGTAAGCTCCTCGATCATTGCCT
>JAEYUD010000010.1 GCA_023433685.1 Bacteroidota bacterium | reverse complement strand
GCCCACGAGAGTGACAGTCTCGGCGCTAAATAAGTTTTACCAAGAATTTCATAATGGTCAAGTCTTAAACCAGGATTTATAAATAACTTGTCCCAAAGGTTAAATTTGTTCTGCGCATAGGCTTTGTACCGGTTATAGGTCTTGGTATCCCGCACATCATCAATTGATGATCTGAAGTTCGGATTCGAGGAGAAAAACGCGAGTAGTTGTGGATCGAACTGAAAATCAAAGATCAGGGTTGTCTCGAGGATATCCATACCCGCCCCGGTTTCAAGTATATTTCCGTTCCCCCAAAGCAGATTTGCTCTCGTCTCCCAGGAATACTTCTGGAACTTGAATTGGGTATTAAACCTGAAATTCAGCAAGTAAGGTCTCACAGTATCAGCGTTGAAACCTTTGAAGGCGTCACGATTCAGGGAGGGATCGAGTATCTGGGAATTGAAAGCGGCATCCCCGCCATTTCTGTACCACGAAAGTGTGGTCTGAACGAAAAAATTGGATGAAGGGGTGTAGTCCCATGTTATCCCTGCCACGTCGTTTCTTGTCAGATTGTTCACAGAGATACTGTCGGGTGAGTTGCGTTTCTCCCCTGAAACAATGTCGACACCATCGGCTGAATAGATTCCGAAGATATTGATCTTATGACCGTTGAAAGGACCGAAAGTGACCTTTGCCTGGAGGTCGTAGAAGTTGGGGAAAGCGGAGTTTTCCTCAACAAGTCCCGCGCTTTTCGCGAATGGTTCGAGAAGAAGGTCGTAATATGTTCTCCGGCTGTTCAGCATCCAGCTACCTTTGACATTGAAAGGATTTTTACCTTCCAGTACCAGGTTGGCATTGGTTACCGAGGCGTTAAGACTTCCCGAAATTCCTGATTTGGGGTTTCCCTCCTTATTTGAAACATCAAGTACCGCAGACAAGCGGTCGCCGTATCTTCCGGGAAATCCTCCCGTCATTAGAGTAATATCAGAAACCGCGTCAGGATTGAACATACTGATAAAACCATACAGCCTGTATGGATTGAAAATTTCTACATTATCAATAATAATCAGGTTTTGGTCAGGGCCGGAGCCTCTGACAACAAGCTGTGAAGAGAAATCGTTCGGAGCTACGATCCCGGGGAGGGCCTGAAGGGTACGCAGCACATCCTCACCCGCTCCCGGTAAAACTTTTGCCTGACCGGGTTCCAGATCGAGCAAACTTGTCTCTGTGTCGGAGGCATCTCTTGTTTTTTCGGTGATAACAATTTCATCCAGCATCACCTGGGTCTCGGAGAGTGAAATATTTGCAGTGAGAACGGTTCCCGGTTCAATTGTGACGGTTTTTTCAACCGGGGAATAGCCAATAAAGGAAAAACGAATTACTTTGGGGCCGACCGGGATATTCCGGATCTCATAGTAACCATCGATATCGGTAACTGTTCCAAGTTTGGTATCTTTAATAGTAACCGTGACACCCGGGAGGTGCTCACCATCGGCTGAAACTATTCCTTTGATACCTCCTGACTGGGCATTGATCACAACAGCAAAAAATAGAAAACTTAAGACAATTCGCTTGAACATGGTTCCTCAATATAGATCACTTACATGTTGTAACATCAGATGTGATCCATAAATTCCCGAAAAAGAGAGGGACGGGAATTAAAACGCGAGCGTTAGGAAGTAGGAAGTAAGCCCAATGTTTATATCAAAATTATCGAGATTGCCCGCGGAAGGATACCAGTTGTATCTGGCCTTGATGTTCAGGTTTATGACTCTGAAAACATCTAATAATCCGAAAGATATCTCGGGAGACACACCGTTTACGCCAAGAAAATTGGTTGAGTAACTCAACCCGGGGGCAATATATTTTATAACAGGCACCTCAAACGGGAATTTAAGGCCGGCAAAGAACCTGTTCCGGAAATCAATATCCGGGGTGTGCGCGTATTCGACAGCAAGAGCCATCCATGGAAGGTTTGAAATTTCACTCTGGAAAACCAGAATTGGAAGTTCTTTAAAGAAAGAAAACCTGTTTTGGTCTTTGAAGAAAGTGAAACCAGGTGATGGGATAAGAAATGTGAGTCCGCCGAGGGTGCAGTCGGCGAGGTAACCGAGGGCTGTTCCCTCAATTTCAGGCTCAAAGGGGAGTTTGATCTCAAATTCTTCACTTGAACTCTTCTCACCCTTGGTGTTTTCGACATAGACAATAGCCTTCAAAATATTCGATGTTGCCTTGATCCCGGAAAAATCCGTTGTGAAGCGGAAACTCTCGGCCAGAGTGTCGGAAACAAGGAATCGCTGATTACCATCGAAAACAATATATGCCTTTACCGGTTCAGAGGCGAAGAAGTAGACAACTATCTCAGTTTTTTCTTCCTGACGAACATAGGACTCGATCACGTTGACGGAGATCGAATCACCTTCAGACAATGATGTGGAATCTCCACCATGCTCTATAAACTCATCCTCTTCAACTTTTGAAGAGTCAGGCTTCTCTTGAGCAATGGCAGCAAGATTAATAAACAATAGAAATGTCAGGACTGTAAAAACTGTTTTCATGGTCAAGGAATATTTTCAAAATTGAGAATTGGCAGCGGTAATTTTCTAAAAAGAGAATAATCTCTCCTGAAAATTAGCCAAAATGTAGCGTAAACTGCAAAAAAACGCCAAATAATCAAACGCTTTTATTTTGGCATTAAATTCGCTTATAGAAAGGGAAACAAAAACTGAAAATGAAGAACATACTTTTTTATTCACCCGATCTTAGCTTTTGCGCGAGCGTCCTGATGTACTTTGAGAAAAAGTACTCGGTGACGACCACGAATGATTTTCATCAGATCGAAGTGTTTCTTAAGAGTTCAGATTTTGACATGCTGATCATCGACTCACAGCCGAATGAAAAGATCGAGCAGCTTATTACCAGCATCCGACCCATACCGATAATCATGACGTATGTGTTCACAAGAAACATTCTTACACTTGAGTCGCAGATAAGAAGCAATGTGAACGCCATTCTTTACAAACCTTTTGATTTTGAAGAGATGTCGGGGAAGATCGACATCCTGATGTCAAACTGACCTTATTGCCCCTTTTTACCCTTTTTATTGCATTCGCAATTTATATATTAAACCTTTCAAATACTATATTTTGTTCAATAAAGTAGACAGTTGTTTGTTTCATTGAACACGATACAGGACAGTTGGCTAAAGTTTTAAGTGATATGAGCGGTTTATTCCGGGCACGATATTTGCTTGGTTAATAAAAAAAAGGATTTGCCATGAAACCGAAGATTTTGATAACAGTGCTGATGTTTGCCTTTTGGGCAACCGGTTGCTACACCCAGTTTGAGGTGCAGAAGCCCGAAAGTGAAGAAGTTAACGTTGAAGTTGTGACACAGGATTCAGAACCTGCACAGCAAGCCACGGGCGACACTTCCGAAATTGTGGCTGACAGTAAAAATTATGAAATAACAATTGAGAAACGATATGTTATCGAAGATGATTACTGGTCACGCCCCGTTGTTACATTCAATCTTGGTTACGGATATGGTTATGGTTACTCCTACGGATACTATGTGGATAATTTCTGTTACGATCCTTTCTGGAGCTGGTACTACTATCCATACGTTTATTATCCGCGCTGGGTTTGGAATCCCTGGTATTGGTACAATCCTTACCCTTATTACAACGCCTGGTACTACCCTCATAACTGGAACTACAACCATCACAACTATGGATTTAGCGGTTACAAATACCGTGATCGTGAGATAAGCTCGATCCGCGGCAGGGATGGAGGAAGAGGTTCCGCGGTTAATGGTGGTGGTTCAGGTGGCAGAACACCCGGTATAACCTCCGGTGGTGATCAGATCGCTAAAAGGGCGGGAGTAAGAAATGACGGTGCCCGTTCAGGTTCAAGATCAGATGGTAATGATGTTAAAACAGAGCGAAAAAGAAGCGCTTTTGACACCTGGGACAGAAATGACGAACCTTCGATCAAGCGAAATAGTGCCAGAGATGACAACAGGAGCAGCAACGGCAGATCCGGAGTGAGAAACGATAATTCAGGATCGGGAAAAGAAGTAAAAGATACCCGTTCAGGTAATAAAAATGACGGTAATGGAACTTCCACCAGAAAAAAAGATGTGAGAACTGAAGACCGTTCACCCAAGGTCACCCCCCGCAAGGGTAACCGGGATGAAGGATCGACCGAAAGAAAAGGGACGCGCGCTACCAGGAAGGATGATAACAGCAGCAGTCAGGGAAGAGAGAGCAAACGCCCCTCAAGAAATGACGGCAATTCGGGTAACTCCGGCAAATCATACAAATCACCTTCAAGAAATGACGGAAACTCCGGAAGTTCGAACAGTGGTTACAAGGCT
>JAEYUD010000248.1 GCA_023433685.1 Bacteroidota bacterium | reverse complement strand
ATATATCAGAGGAAAGTGAAGAGATAAGGATCATCCCGGTTGGTATAACCGGGGAGGGTCATGAAGTTGTGCAGGATTATCAACTCTTTAACAACTACCCGAACCCCTTCAACCCTGAGACAGTAATTGGATACAGGTTGAAGACACCCGGAAGAGTGATACTGACAGTTTACACGATAACGGGGGAACCTGTGAGGGTGTTACAAGACGGGGAGATGCCTGCCGGATACCATGAAACAAGATTCAGAGGTGACGAACTTGCCAGTGGAATTTACCTTTACAAAATCGATGTAAGATCTCCGGAAGGGGTACCTGTTTACACATCTGTGAGGAAGATGTTGCTCTTAAAGTAGCGGAGTCACGAAGTCACGAAGTCACAGAGTAACATTTGATTTATTGATCTGAAATCGATATCTTACGTTATTCAGGCTGTCTGATTATTCAGTATCGAGACAGCCGGCTTTTTTGTTTAACCTGAAGTAAAGAGGAAAATTCAATGATCTTCGACAAACTTGAAAATTATACGACGTACGTTAAAATTAGTGAAAACCTGAAAAAGGGACTTGAATGGCTCGCTAACACTTACACCCTTGAAACACCTGAGGGGAGGCATGAAATCTCCGGTGAAGAAGTGTATGCCATTGTAACTTCCTACAAATCCAAGCCTTACAGCGAGGGGGAGTTTGAATCACACAAAAAGTATCTCGATATCCAGTACATACCTAAAGGGGAGGAGATGATCTGCGTGACCGGATTGGAAAACCTCACACCTAAAACTGATTTCGACTATGACAAGGATATCGTGTTTTACACAGGAGATGGCGAAGGTCTCCGGCTTCCCGAAGGTTACTTCATGGTTCTATTCCCGCAGGACGGGCACAAACCCGGGATCATGACCGGGAGTGAGAGGGTTGAGGTGAGGAAGGTGGTAGTTAAAGTCAGGTATTAGGTATTAGGTATCAGGTATTAGTCTGCGGCGGCGGATTCGGTACCAGATGTACATTCCTTCGCTTTTAAATTAAAATTGAAAATCGACCTGGAAAGAGGGGAGCATCAACCAGTTGTCGGCTTTGGTGTCGTTTCCGAGGGTTTTGAGCACTTTTACACCGATAAGAGCATGGGTGTTCTCCATTACTTTAACGATCAGCCCGGGGCTTATCATGATGAAGCCCAGGTTTACACTGCTCCTTTTGTCTGATCTCACATAATCGCGGTTGGGGGTCCACCAGGGTCGGCTAAGGTAGTTGGTTGGAGTGAAGCCGAGGAGGCTCTGCGAAAAATATCCCGCGCCTATGTAAAAATCGGCGGTACCGCCGAAATCGGAATTAAGATTAAGAGTTACAAACGGATTTATATTTGTATTCGATGAATTATCATAATAGATGCTGATAAACTCTTTTGAGGTGCCGTTTTCGTACTTTTCAACGGTTTTGATCACTGTCTGAGCCTGATAGAGGTGGCTCTGGATCAGAATTCCCGCGTCGAAACGTATCCCCATTTTCCCGTTGTTTGAACCGAACCCAAGCCCGAGCTCGCCGCCCAGCGCGCTTTGGTTGTTCATGTTCGAAAAATGGAATCCCCCCGTAAAAAACACCTTTTGAGAGAGGGGTACTTCGAGATCGAATCCCGCGATCACTGATGGGAACGACCAGTCGAGGTTTTCATCCCGGAAAAACGGTTTCAGTGAATCGTTTGATTTAAGACTTGAGTAGAAGTTGTTTCCTGTGGCGGTGGTGATATTCTTGTTGCTGTTGACCACTAATTTCGGGGAAATCTTTATTTCGGCCGGGGTATCGCTTTTCATCAAAACCCGCACCGGGGGAGTGTTAACGGGAGCCTGCACATCCACATCTCCGAGGTAGAGTGTTTCTTCAACTTTTACAGTCTCGCATCCCGCGTATGCAAGGATTAAGAACAGAGCGACAATGAGACGATTTACAGTTATTAAATTTTTCATTGCGTAACCTTACGGTTGGTTCACATTTTAGTGAATTGCCGCCCGGAATATACGCAAAATACGGGGATAATGAGAAAAATTATTTTTTACGAAGTTCTTCCCTGCGTTCTTTTAGCAGCGCGGTCACGCGTTCGTAAACCGGTTGAGGCGAGCGGTTTATCAATATTGCTTCCAGCAGGCGAGCGTTTTCGATCCGGGCAAAGAACCCTATCTGCACATCTTTTTCGGTGCTTTCGGCAATCATTATTCCGTTAAACTTACCGGAGAATGTGCCGCCCTTCAGATTTTCGATATCATTGTAAAAAAGCTCCACTTCCTTTGATGAGAGAAAGAAATCGGAGCAGACTATCCGGTCGTCATGAGCGTGGATACTGAACGGCACTATTTTCCATATTTTATAGAAAAATGAATTAAGGACAAAAAGTATCACGACCACGGAAGAAAAGAAAAGTATGTCAACCGTCCGCGACGAGGGATTGAACAGGAACGGAATTATATACAGAGCCAGAACCATCGAGACGGGGATGTTCCCGTAACGGTAAACCGCCTTCAGCCAGCGGTTATACGTGAAAATATGGTCGATCTTTTCCTTTTCTGCCATCAGAACCTGTTCATAACTTCTATCACCCTGCTCACATCACCGGGTGTGTGAAAGTATGAAATGGGGAGCGAGAGGGTTGTTCTGTGTATCTCTTCCGAGATGGGGTATTCACCCTCAATAATTCCCTGCATGGCGTTCTGTTTGTGCGGGGGAACCGGGTAGTGAATATCGGTTTTTATCTCATTTTTCAGGAGATACTCTTTAAGCTCATTCCTTTTCGGGTGTCTGATGTTAAAGATGTGGTAGACATCGTAGTGGTCGGGTGAAACCATTGGCTTGATAAAATCATCTTTGAGCCCTTCGAGGTAGAGATTCGCGAGGGCTCGTTTATGCTCGTTGATCTCCTCAAGTTTTCTCAGTTTGACGGAGAGGAAACCAGCCTGAACCTCATCGAGGCGGGAATTGTAGCCCACCACTTCGTTGTAATATTTGATATCCGAGCCATAATTTCTGAGGCGGAGTATCTTCTTGTAAAGTTCTTCGGTCTGCATCAGCATCGCGCCGGCATCGCCGAGGGCACCGAGATTTTTCGTAGGGTAGAAACTGAAAGCGCCATATTCACCGAAGGTACCGGTAAGCCTGTCGCGCCATTTCGCTCCGTGGCTCTGGGCAGCGTCTTCTATCAACACAAGGTTGTGTTTCTTCTTTATCTTCGTTATGTAGCCCATTTCGCACGGCTTGCCGTAAAGATGAACCACCATTATTGCAACGGTTTTGCCGGTGATCTTCTCCTCAATCTTGAATGGATCAATATTATAAGTGCGTATATCGGGCTCAACCAGCACGGGCTTCAGGCCGGCGTGGATTATCGCGAGAATTGTGGCGATATAGGTGTTTGAGGGGACGATAACTTCCGAATCCTTTGGGAAATCGAAAGCTTTCAGCGCCAGGAGGAGGGCATCAAGCCCCGAGGCGACACCGAGACACCATGCTACCCGGTGGAAGTCGGCGAACTCTTCTTCAAATTTTTTAACGTTATTCCCGAGGATGTACCAGCCTGAATCAAGGGTTTGGGAGAACGATCGCTGATACTCTTGAAAGAATGGTTTGTTCAATTTCCCCAGATTTTCGTATTCTATCACTTGTACTCCTCATGAATGTAGTCTTCGGTATCATATTCTGATGAGGCGAGCACCAGAAGAATTGAGTCTTCGGTGAAGTTGTGCATTATGTGCCAGTCTTGAGGTTCAAGAATGAGACATTTCGAGGGACTGTCGAGCACGAAGTTTTGTTTGTGTGTACCATTGTTGTTGTACACCTCAACACTTCCTTTAAGACAGATCGTTGCCTGCACAGTTTTTTTGTGGCGGTGTTTCGCGCGGGGGAGGTT
>JAEYUD010000206.1 GCA_023433685.1 Bacteroidota bacterium | reverse complement strand
GTCGCGTAGGGGTAGAAGGTCGCGTAGGGGTAGAAGATTACCTGTAATTATCAGGATTTTCGCAGCCATAAGACGATAAAAATCTTCTGATTTCCGAAATCGAGCTTTCCTGCAAATGATGCAATTCTTGTTTGCGAATGTAAGAATGAATTCTATTCAATTCCGTTTTGCCAATTGAGAATGCCCCATACCCTTCCTGCCAACTGAAATGCCCTCTGATTAATTTCTTTTGATTTATAAATTTCGAGGATTCAGATTTAATATCGCGGACAAGATCCGGGAGCGATTGATTGGGATTATATCCGATCAAAATATGGATATGGTCTTCAACTCCGTTTATCTCGCGGACTTTATGATTACGGGTCTGAATAATAGAGGTAATATATTTTAAGACCTCATCTCTGAATGTGGACTTAAGGACTTTCTCTCTTTCCTTAACCGCAAATACTATATGAAAATATATCTGTGTAAATGTTGAATTTGACATCTCTCTACCCATACATGACCCCGGACGGGGCCAATTTCGTTAAACATTTCTCTCTACCCAGACATGACCTCTACCCGGACAAGACCCTGACGGGGCCAAAAATCATGAAGTGGTTCCACATTAGAAATCAAGAAGTTTATGAGTTCTCGAGTTCTCAGATTCTCAATGCGCCGCGGCGCACTCATGTTCTCGAGTTCTCAGGTTCTCAGGTTCTTAAGTTCTTAAGTTCTCAGATTCTCAATGCGCCGCGGCGCACTCAAGTTCTCACTTAAGAAACCTGTCAAACCAATCTTTAACTTCCTTGTACCAGAAGATCGAGTTTTGGGGTTGCATTACCCAGTGATTTTCGTCGGGGAAGTAGACGAGGCGTGCCGGAACACCTTTGCCTTTTAACACACCATAGAGTTCGAGACCTTGTGTTACGACAACACGGAAGTCTTTTTCACCATGGATCACAAGCATGGGTGTGATGAAGTTTTCGGCGAAATTTGAGGGACTGTACTTGTTCACGTTCACTTTGTTGTACCAGGGAGCGCCGCCATAAGCAAGTTCACGGAAGTGGGTCATGTCTGATGCAAATTGCCCGTAATAATTGTAAACACCGGCATGAGTAACCAATGCTGAAAAACGGTTGGTCTTACCTGCAATGTAGTTAACAAGGTAACCACCATAGCTTCCGCCCGCCGCGCCGATCTTGTTTTCATGGATGAAATCAAATTCATCAGTCAGAAAATCAGTGGCTTTCATGATGTCGGTGAATGGTAATTCACCGTGGGCGCCCACGATCGATTCAGCAAATTTCTCGCCAAAACCCGTGCTTCCGTGAAAATTCACCATCGCCACCACATATCCCATTGCCGCGAACACCTGTGAGTTCCACCGGTAGTGGAAATCGTCACTGAAAGCACCATGCGGACCGCCGTGAATCAAATGGATCAACGGGTACTTCTTTGTCTTGTCAAAATTGGGCGGAAGAATTAAAAACACCTGAACTGAATCGTTGTTAGCACCTTTGTACCAATGTTCTTCAAACTTGCCAAACTTAAACTGTGAGGTGAAATCCTTGTTAAGATCGACAAGCTCTTTCAACTTGCCTGAGCCCTGATCAAGCGCCACGATCCTCTGCGGAGTGTTGTTGTTGTTGTTCAGGAAGTAGACCACCATACTGTCGGTATCAACACTATTGCTGGTACCTTCAGCAAAAACCTTACGGAGGTCTTTACCATCAGCGTCAATACTGAAAATACCCGTTCTGCCTTTGTAATCGGTAGAGAAATAAATCCTTCCGGACTTGGTGTCGAAACCAAAATCACCAACTGCAAGATCGATTCCCGCGGTGAGAAGAGTGTCTTTCCCTGATGCGATGGTATAACGGGCAAGTTTGGAGTTCTCCGCTACCATGTTGGTATTCAGCGTCTTCAGATAAAAGACAAACTTACCGCATGGTGAGAACTGAGGGCTTCCGTCACCCGCCGGGTTCGCGGGTGTGATATTTACCATTTTACCGCTTCCGTCCGCGTCAAGCAGGAAAAGATCGAAATTCAGATATTTGAAGTAGGGCTTGGGTGTTACGTTGGCCGAGATAACAATTTTATCACCCGCGGGAGAGATATCGAACGAAGCACCACTTCCCGCGGCGTTAAGAATCGCTTCATTTCCCGGGGTAAGATCGGTTACTTTGCCCGACTCAACTTCAACGGAATAGAGATGTGTCACATAGCCATCTGTAAGCCAGCTGTCCCAGTAACGGTAAAACCTGTCTTCCGTTACTTTCGCGGTAACCTTGTTTTCCTTTTTCTGCTTCAACAGCTTTTTAAGGGTGTCAAGGTCTCCTTTGGCTTCGGGAAATGTGTTGGAAGTGAAGGCGATCTTTTTACCATCGGGGAACCATTTCAGACCCGAGGCTCCAAGCGGCATCTCGGTCAGGCGTATTGCCTCACCTCCGTCACGGTGAATGAAATAGATCTGACCTCTTTCGTCACCTTCCCTCTTTGCCACAAACGCAAGTTTTTTACCATCCGGTGACCACACGGGTGAAGACTCACTTCCTTTGCTAGAAGTAAATTTCCGGTAGTCGCCATTTTTTAGATCAAGAAGATAAAGATCGCTCTCCGATTCATTTTTGGAAGCATCGTAGGCGGTCACTGAAAAAACGGCTTCAGTTTTTCCGGGATTAAGAGCAAAAGCGCCGATCCGCTTCATTTTCCAGATATCATCCGCGGTTAAAACCTTCTTTTCCTGTGGAAAAAGGGCGACGGTAAAAAGAACAAGCAACGAAAGTGTGGTCGTGATCCTCATAGTGGTCCGGTTATCTTAGTTTATCAACAATGTTTCTCTGGTACTCATCTCTGAAAACACCCTGTCCGGCGTAATTCTTGTATGAGAAAACTTCTTTACCGATCTCCTTCAGGCGCTGATCCGTGGTTGAAATACGCGCGATTGGATCAGGATGCGTTGAAAGGAATGTTTCAAGCCCTCCACTTTTTGAGCTGACCTTGCCATCATCCCGGAGTTTTTCAAAGAAGAACTTTACTCCACCCGGGTAATAACGTGTATCTTTCAGGTAATCGACCGAGAATTTATCGCTTTCATCTTCATCAGAGCGGCTATTTGAAAGAAGTGAGAGCCCAACGAACAGGTTTGCGGCAATTTCAACGTATTTGTTGGGGTTATCACCGAGAACGAGGCTTAGAAGCATGGCGGTGCCGTACTGAGCGGTCATTCTCTTGGTGGCATGCCTTCTCTCGGCATGGGCAATCTCATGTCCAAGAACACCGGCGAGAGCGGCTTCAGAGTCGAGATACTTCAGAAGTCCGGTGTAAACATAAACTCTTCCACCCGGCAGGGCGAAAGCGTTAAGGATGTCATCACGGTTGATTATCTCAAGCTGGTAATGGTAGACGGTTCTCTTTTGAATCGCTTTTGTGGCAAGGATATGATTAAAAATCCTGTCGTTAATATACTGTTTGACAGAAGGATCACCTCTGAAAATGGGGTATTCCTTCGGGTCGGAGTTGATCTCCGCGGCAACATTCTCACCGAGCGACACTTCATCAGCATCGGAGAAGATATTTATCCCAAGACTTGAGCAGGCCGAGATAAAGAATGTGAATGCGATTGATACCATAACCGCACTGTATCTTGATAGTTTCATTTGTACCTCTATTAAATTATTTGTTCTCGTTCTCTCGTATCTCATCCCACAACCGTTTAACCATCACGTCGATGTTAAAACCCGTGGCAGATGAGATAATCATTGGCTTTCCGCGGTATCCCTTAATTTTAACCTTCTGAAGTGCCTCTATCTCTTCCTCACTGATGATGTCAGCTTTTGAGAGGGCAACAATTTTCTTTTTCTTTGCCAGTTCCTTGCTGAATTTCTTTAATTCGCCGTTAAGGGTGGCGAAATCAGCGTCGTAATTCTCCGAGGAGATATCAATCAGGAAGAGGAGTATTCCTGTTCTTTCGATATGTTTAAGGAACTGGATACCAAGCCCCTTTCCCTCACTCGCCCCTTCAATTATACCGGGGATATCCGCTACCGTGAATGAGTCATAATCACCCACCCTGACGATTCCCAGATTTGGTTCAAGCGTGGTAAAGGGGTAATTCGCTATTTTTGGTTTGGCTTCAGACACCACGGAAATGAAGGTTGACTTTCCGGCATTGGGGAATCCGACAAGACCAACATCGGCGAGCAGCTTCAGTTCAAGTTCCACATTGTAACCCTGCCCCGGTTTACCCGGCTCCGCGTATCGTGGTGCCCTGTTTACAGGTGTCGCGAAGTTGGAGTTACCCTTTCCCCCTCTGCCGCCTTTGGCGATGAGGTAAGTCTCTCCCGGTGTGTCAATATCGAAAATCACTTCACCGGTATCGGCATCTTTAATGATTGTTCCGACGGGTACTTTTATCACAAGGTCTTCCCCCTTGCGTCCGTCTTTTAATGAGTTGCCACCCGGTACTCCATTTTCAGCCTGGTATTTTTTCTTGTACCTGAAATCAAGCAGAGTGTGAAGGTTGTGGTCGGCGTAGATATAAACCGAACCGCCATCACCGCCATTTCCACCGGAGGGACCCCCTTTAGGCACGAACTTTTCACGTCTGAAGGCAACAGCGCCGTCTCCACCTTTTCCGGCGGCAATTTCTATACTTACAAAATCTATAAACATGGTCTATCCCTTAAAACTTTTTTCAGTTTTTTCGGTTAACAGCCTGGCGTACTTGTTCTTGTCATTAAGCCCGGCATTGGTGTAAATTATTGAAAGCAGCTTTTTTGCCTCGGCAATACTTCTGCATTTTTCTATTGTTTCGATACTGTTGAAGAAATCAGAATGGTCGCCATCGAAGACATGTTGAATTATCTTCAGACTCTCATCCTCGCTAAGTAGTGACATGATGTTCCTCCGCTCCCTTACTTCTGTCATTTTCTGATCAAATTTTGGAGGGAAACTGAACTCATAGCGTTCAACCCGTTCTTCTTCAAAAATCCTGCCCGGCAAGTCATCATGTATCGAGGGGAGACT
>JAEYUD010000102.1 GCA_023433685.1 Bacteroidota bacterium | reverse complement strand
GCCTGATGGCATTTCAGACAGGTTACCCGGATAAACCACTCGTGATTAATTTCAGAACAGGGCAATGGATCATGAGGGGTGATAAATACTCGCCGGATGGACACGTTTACGCGCCGGCCCTGATCCTCGATCACAGATATATGGATGTATACATTTTTGGCGGCTATGGCTGGTATAAATTTAAGAACAATCTGCTGAAGTACAACAGATCAACCGGTGTCTGGGATACTTTAAAAACCTCGGGAGAGAAGCCCAACCCGGTGCAGTATCCCGTGTTATTTAAGGGGAAGAGTCCCGGTGAATACTGGATCACGGGGGGCATCGGAAATGAAAGTGGTGATCAGGCCGATGGTGTTTTTCCGCAATGGAAACTTTTCAAGCTTGATCTTAACACTTTGACCTGGCAAAAAAAGTGGGAGTGGCACGATACAACAGGCCGGCATATTCAGTATTCCGGGGTTTGGGCGAATTCCGGCTTTAACGCTATTTACGCGGTAACAAAATCGAAGCAGGAAGAAAAGGGTTTGTTTAATCTGGTGCTTATGAGGCTTGACAGCGAGAACGTGGTGTTCGCCGGAGAGCATATCCCATCGCAAATGAGCGGTTACTATGCCCCTCAGTTATACATCGATCATGAAACTGACATGCTTTACATTTATCATCCGGTTGAGGGCTATATAGACTCTCTTTTGCTGTTCGGATCGATCCGGACCCCCGTTCTGACTAAAGATCAATACCAGTCTCTTCTTGAGAACTCCACACCGGTACTCGCCGCGAGAAGACAAAAAATGATCGGCTATATACTTATCGGGATGGTAAGCATTTCGGTTCCCGCCGCTGCATGGGCAGGTTACAGAAGACGGGCGCAGAAGAGAGGCAGAGCAGTCGCGAGAGGGAATGTAACAGCAAACGACCGTAATTTTATCACCCTTTTTGGCGGATTGAAAATAGTGAACGCTGCCGGAGTGAACATTCATGAAAAACTGACTCACGGTCTTTCCGAACTTTTCTCGCTGATCTATTATTATACGGTTTTTTCACCGGAGAAAGGGATCAAACCGGATGAGTTTGCCAAGCTGTTTTGGACGAGGATAGATGAAGACAACCTGAGCAACAACCGGAAGGTTTCATTCTCAAAACTCAGAAGAGTGCTCAATGAAAACTCGGGCATCAGGCTTGAACAACGGGGTGAGTACGCTGTGATATCTGTTCCATCGTCTTGCATCGATGAAACGAGGCTGATCTTCGAGGTAATAAATGGTGAGGAAGAGCTCCCCTCCAGTGATAATATCGACCGGGTTCTTAAGATAATTTCGCGTGGTGAATTTTTAGAAGGAATCACTTCAGAGTGGGCTTCACAGGCGAGGAACGCCACCATTTCACGGATACTGAAAAGTGCTTCGGGCATTATGAGCCGGCTAAGGGCACAAGGTGAGCACGCGAAGGTGCTTGAAATTGCCGGTGCCCTTATGAAACAGGACCCTTTGAGTGAAGAGGTTCTGAAGATGAGGGTGCTCTCCCTGCTTGATCTGGGTGAGGGTGACGAGGCGAAGATGGTTTACTCGAGGTTTAAGCGTGACTACACCCACCGTTATGGTGAAGAGTTTCCGTATGATCTCGATGAATTCACGGAAATGTGACATGCCCGCCTCGTTTAAATTTTTCTTCTTTCTTGCGCTCCTTCTGATTCCTGCTGCTTCCGCTTTACCCGGCGAGCAGCCCCGGAAGACGGGCTTGATAATGTCCGGAAAACACTCACGGTTCGAAGGTGAACCCGACCGCCCTGACAGACAGAGGCAGAACGTTCAGACAACACTTTCTGTCACCCCGCCGGAAGGCGCCGCTCTGGGACCCGATTACGGCATGGGATTTGATTTCTCGATCTGGTACCCCAAAAACTTTTCCGACCTTTTTGATCTAAGCAATAAAGTCTATTCACTTACACTTCGCTATCTCTATCATCCCGATTCAACTGACATACACCTTCAACTAAGGGTGAACGGTAAACACCTCCTTTTCTCTTTTGTCAGACCACTTGGTGCTTTCACAGAATCAATAACCCACACTTTTAAAATCTTCGTTGACGAAAACCGGGGATTTATCGAGGTGAGCTTCGACGGGGAGACAAAAAAGGCAACCAGCAAATATATTGGAAGGGCTGAGCGCTCCACGATCTATTTCGGATTGACACCAGGGAACCCCGAAATCCCCGATATGATACTCCGCGACTTGATGCTATACAGAGACGGTAAAGTATCAAACAGATGGGCATTCTCTGAGATCGATGGAAATGTTGCCTTCGACTCCGTTGGTGGAATGCACGCCGCGGTCAGGAATCCCGGCTGGTCACTCGCCACTTATTATAATTGGTCCCGGATTTTTAGACCTGATCACGAAAAATTTAAGGATGTAACTTCGTTCTACAGGCTGAACACATTCGACCGGAAAGCCGTTCTCGAGCAGAAACCCAGTGGCGAACCGGTCGGCAACGTCTTTCCGCTTGAGGCAGACTCCGTTGAACTCGAGTCTGCTCTCTTCGATACCACAATGCAAAGGCTGTATGTTCAACTCGCTGTCTACCAGAAAGACAAGTGTGTCAGGTACTCTTATTTTATTAACACCCCCACCTTGACCGATATACAGTATAACAGTTTTCTCATTGCCACACCGGTTGTTGAACATGAAGGGAATGTCGGGTTTCTTTTTGTTGTTGGCATGGTGGTTATCGTGCTTGTGATCCCCGGAATGATCTGGCTTGTGATTTCCAAAAAACAGAAGGTGATCACCCAAAAACCGGAGCCACTGGCCGAGACAGGAGGAAGGGTGGTCACTCAAACCGACCGGGTTAATCTTATCACCGCATTCGGTGGGGTGAAAATAATTGACGCGAAGGGGGTTGATCTTAGAACCGAACTGCCGCCAAAGGCACAGGAGTTTCTTTCAGCGGTTCTCTTTTACTGCGCGTTCGATGGGAACAATTCAGTTCCCGTTAAAAAGCTCGACGCGAAGCTTTGGCCCGATTTTACAGACTCAAAGGTAAAGATCAAGAACAACAGGAACGTGACCAACTCGAAGGTAAGAAAAACACTCGAGAAGCTCGGTGCCGTCAGAATCGAAACCGACGGTGAGAGGCTCACCTTGACTGTTGATCCACCTGTAAGAAATGAGATGAAAGAGTTCGCTAATTTGCTTTCACTTTTTAATGTAAAAGCCAAGATCGAGATAGATCATCTGATCGAAAAGTTCATCGCGATAATACGTGGCGGAACCCTCTTTCAGGGGCTGAACACAGAGTGGGCAGAAGAAGAACGATTCAGGATTGCAGGGAGGATAGTTGAGATACTGCTTCTGAGATGCCAGTACCTCTACAAGAAAAATGATTATAACAGCTGTGAAGAAACATCAAGATTGGTCGATTTGTTCGAACCCGCGAACGACCAGGCATACTATTACCGCATAAAATCCCTCTATTATCTGGGCAGGCACACCCTTGTTGAGGAGGTCTGGCAGAATTTCCTCGTGGATTACAAGACCTACTCCGGTACCGAATACCCCGGTACTATCAAGTCAATTCTTAAAGATTAACCCCGCATAACATCAATTTTTGTCGTTTTTTCGTGTTAACTACTGATTAATTACAGAAAAATACAAATTAATTTCGTGCATTAATCGGTTATTAACCCTTTTGTTAACCCTTCGATGATAAATTTCCCTCAGATAATTTAATTTTTTCTGCTATTCTTTTTCAGGGTCAATAAATCAGGTCTTTTGGGGTGCACAGCAGCTTTTGGAATAACGTTAAGTAATTTGGGTAAAATTAAACGTTCCATCTTCGGGGGATGTCGGGGGTTCGACATCCCGGTTATTTGAAAAAATTAAGAGTATTTTTACAGGGTCAAAAGGGCGTAATGTAGCCGCTCGGGGTGCCTTAACAAGCACCCCTTCGCTGCTTTAACGGGGCAGGTTCTTATTTACCTTGCATTAAGTGCCGAGTTGAAATCGGCATTAACCATTATTCTTACCAACTCATCCAACTGTGTAGTCGCTTCCCATCCGAGTTCATTTTTCGACTTGGCGGGGTTTCCAATGAGGAGGTCAACCTCTGTCGGGCGGAAGTATTTGGGGCTCACTTCGATCACCACTCTTCCGGGCTTCAGCGCTGAAAGATCAACAGCACCCGAGAATCTGGTGGAATATTTTTCGATCAGCCCTTTAAGCTTTACTTCGTTAACTGACCGGATGACACCCTTCTCATCAACGCCTTCACCTTCAAATCCGATCTCTATCCCGAGCGTGTCGAATGTCATTTTGCAGAAATCTCTAACGGTGTTTGTAACACCGGTGGCGAGCACAAAATCATCAGCTTTTTCAGCCTGGAGAATTCTCCACATTCCTTCGCAATATTCGGGGGCATAACCCCAGTCACGTTTTGAAGAAAGATTACCGAGCACAAGTTTATTCTCTTTGCCGGTAACTATAGCCGAGGCGGCCATTGTTATTTTTCGGGTGACGAAAGTTTCGCCACGTCTCGGTGACTCATGGTTGAAGAGGATACCGTTTGAGGCGAAGAGGTTGTATGCTTCGCGGTAGTTAACAATTATCCAGTAGGCGTATATCTTCGCAACTGCATAGGGTGATCTTGGGTAGAACGGGGTTTTTTCATCCTGCGGGATCGCCTGAACCTTGCCGAAGAGCTCACTGGTTGAAGCCTGATAGAACTTTGTTTTGGTGCTAAGCCCTGTTTCCCTCATGGCATCAAGGAATCTGAGGGTTCCCAGCGCGTCAACCTGGGCTGTGTAATCAGGCACGTCGAAGGAGACTTTTACGTGACTCTGAGCCGCGAGATTGTATATTTCATCGGGTGATATCTTTTCAAGCAGGCGGTTAAGATTGCTGGTATCAACCACATCCCCGTGGTGGAGGAAGAATCTTTTGTTCCGCAATTCGTCGTTGTTGTAAATATGGTCGATCCTGCCGGTATTAAATGAACTGCTGCGGCGGATGATCCCGTGGACGGTATACCCCTTCTCGAGTAGAATCTCGGAGAGATAACTGCCATCCTGGCCGGTAATTCCCGTTATCAGAGCTGTTTTCAATGTTGGTTCCTTTATTGTAAAATTATTCTTTCCAAATAAAATCAAAAAGCATGTAGCTTGCTGTTGCCATCACCACATTATAGCTGATGAGAGCGAAAAACTCCGGTGAAATCTCATCGAACGCCACGCCGTCGGCACACCTTTTAGTGATCTCAACCAGCATTAAAAGAAGTGGCAGGAGTATCGGAAACGAGAGCACCGGGTAGAGTGTCCCTTTTGAGTTCGCTTTGGCTATTATCGAGGCGATTATCGTAGAGGCGAAGGCGAGTCCGGTGTTCCCGAGAACAAATGAGAAAAAGAAAATAAAAACGTTTTTCAGCACGAAAGTGTCGAACAAGGCGGTGTAAAGCACCAATATCACCATGTTCATGGCAAAAACGAGTATCAGATTGTAAAAAAGTTTACCGGTGAGCACAACAACCGGTGAAGCTATCAGTTGCAGTATGATGTTTGTACCCCTCTCCTCTTCGGAGACGAAAGCTCTTGAGAGTCCCGACATTGCCGAGAAAAAGATAACCACCCAGAGAAGTCCGGCGGAGAGGGCGGGGGATATCTTCTCCTGACCTATGGCGAACATTATCACGCTGATGGTGACAATAATAAACATGCCGAGTGCGTTGATCGCGTAGCGTGTGCGGAGCTCGGAGGTCAGGTCTTTGTTGAAGAGCCAGAGAGCGCGTTTTAGCATCAGGCAGCCCTTTCAGCAGGTTTATGATCGAGAATTTTAACGACCTGCCCGCACATCGCCAGTTCATCCTCCTCGTTTGTGGCGAAGATGACAATTTTCTTTTCGGCTACCCTTCGGGCGAGCTGATAAACCTTTTCCTTCCCTTCTGAGTCGAGGTTCGCGGTGGGTTCATCAAGTATCACGATGGCGGGATCATGAATGAAGGCGAAAATGATCTTCAGGCGCTGTTTCATACCGGATGAATAGGCTCTCACGAGGTCATTTTTTCGTTTCAGGAGTGAAAAATGATCCAGCAGCTCGTCCATGTACTTTTCATCAAGCTTTAACCCTCTGATGTTCATTGTCAGTTCAAGGTTTTCCTTCGCTGTAAACTCATCGTAGAGAACCAGATAGGGGGAAGCGAAGCCTATATGGTCGATCGCTGTGGAAGGAGCCCACGTTTTCCCGTCGGCGTGAAATTTGATCGAGCCCGAGGTTGGTGAGATAAGCCCGGTGATAACTTTAACAAGCGTTGATTTACCCGAACCGTTGGGACCCGCCACGCCGAAGAGCCCGGGGGCCTCCCAGTCGAGGTTCACGTTCCTGAAGATCACTCTACGTTCGAATGTTTTCGTAAGGTTTTTAAGTTCAAGTTTTATCATCGATGAGTACAGGTTACTTGTGAGGGGTCAGTTTATAACAGTGATCTTGCCGGTTTTCTGATCGTTATCAGATTTAATGTGGAAGATGTAGACCCCGGAATCAAGCCTTCCGCCTGAATTGTCGCGAACCCTCCATTTGATCCGGTCGCGAAGAATGCCATGCGGCACTTCGGTTCCGTTGTAGACAAGGTTTCCGCTAATGTTGTAAATATACAGGCCGGCGCTGAGATCTTTTAAAAATTTAAACGGGAAATATATCACATCTTCGGCTGTTTTCCCATAAACGAAGGGGGAAGGTCTCGGAAAATCATCCTCTTCAGAGGTCTCCTGACCCCGTTTCACCACGTTGTTGTTGATGATAACGGAAGTGGTTGAGTGCCATGAAGCGTTGCCGGTGAACTTGTCGTGGTACATTCCGGCAAGGGGTGCCGAACCCTCTTCATTGTATGTGAAGAGGTTGTAACCGTAATTTAGCCATTTTTCAGGCGAGCTTTCCCACTCCTCCACTGAAAAATCGGTAACAATGGCAACTATAGTATCGTTGCTTCCCGGCTGCGTGTTCGAGATTACGATCTGGTTGTTCGAAGCCGGATGTGCCGCAACGGCAACAGTGGCACTGCTCCCCATCAGACCGGAGCGCATCGTGTTCCTTATTGCCGGAAAACGGGCCGCGTCTTCGAAATATTCACCGACGGAAGCGCGGTAGTTAGTGAAATAATTCCATATTCCGAACGTGTTAAACTCATTGGCGGCAGTTGAACCCTCCTGTGAGATCGAGTTGTAGATCGCGCGCATCGCCCGCTGCCTTGGCATCAGTTCCCACTGTCTTCTGATAATTTCCTTGCCGAATCTTTTGCTCAGCATCAGATTCCAGGTGGCGAGGTTATAGCCTGAATACTTTGAAAGCGAGAGCCACGGCTCATCGAAATATTCTGAAAGGTAGCCGAGATAGTCGTTTATTTCCGGGAAAACGAACTCCTCCATCGAGGTGGATGTGAGCTCGTGGAAAAATGAATCGGCATATCTGAGTATGTAGTTCCCCATCTGAATGGCATGATGGAACTCGTGTGCCGCGGTAACCTTGGCCGCCGCGAGCCCCGTGGTGTAAAAACCGGCAAAATCGTTGTCCACCCTGATGTATGAAGTGTATGTATCTGCAAAGGGTGAGATCGAATTTTCGGGAACCGTTTCGCCATACCAGTACTGAAACGCGACAATGTAAACATCATAAAGTGAGTCACCGCCGGCGGTGCCATCGGAAGGCGGAGGGGGATATTTCAGAAAATTCACTTCATACTCCCACACGGAGTCGAGCGCGGCGGCGAGACTGTCGGGAGAATAGGCCGGTTTCTCGAAGCCGGAACGGTCGAAGTGTACCCTGAACCACTTTTTGGGGGAGACAATACTTGTGTCTTTATCAGGGCGAGCCGTGATATTTTTAAATATCGTTTGCTGATCCGGTTTTAGGTTTTGGTAGTGTGCCACCAAGGGTGAAAGCGAGGGGAGCCCGCACTTCAGATTGGTTGTGGCGGGTTTACCGTCGGGAAGATTTCCCGACCGCAGTGCCACATAAGTGTTAAAAATCGAGTCGAGATCGGGGGGGCTTTGCGGAATTATTGCTGAAGAAAACAGAAGTAGCGCGAGAAAGAGTTTTTTCATGCTGTTATCCGGTATATCCGGTTCTCCCGTTTACCGGGTGCGGTTTGCCAAACGCTGCTCGCGTCTGATACCCGCGTCGACAAAGCGGCGTTTTTCATCCTCAGTTTCGGGGATCACTTTCGGAGCGGGCACCGGTTTCCCTTCTTTGCTGATATTAACGAAAGTGAGGTAAGCGCTGTTCGTGTGCACTTTTTCAGAGGATGTGAAGCCCTGAGAAAATATTTTTACCCCCACTTCCAGCGATGAGGAGAAAACCCTGTTAACCGAGGCTTCAAGGGTAATCACCTCACCAAGTTTGATGGGGTGGTGAAAGTCGATTTTGTCAACCGAGGCGGTTACGCAGACACCCTGCGCGTGTCTTCCGGCGGCGAGCGCGGCGCAGATATCCACCCAAAGCATCAACTGACCCCCGAGCAGATGCCCGTGGGGGTTGGTATGGTTCGGAAGAACCAGCTCGGTCATAATTACCTGGGATTCGTGTACCGGTTTATCTGTCACGGCTTTGCTGTAACCTGTGGCATTTTCTGGAGGTCTGATTTTATTCCCTCAACCTTGGAGGTGTTCGGGTTTCCTTTATATCTGCTCAGGAAGAGATCACACTCTTTAGAAGCTTCTTTATATCTTTTTCTGTCGACCAAGAGAAGAATCCTGTTGTAGGCGGCTTCGGAGCTGTATTTTGAGTCGTGGTATTTTTCCACAACAAAACCGTAGTATTCAATCGCGGCGCCCTTCATCCCCATATTCTCGTATGTCACGGCGTTCGAGTAGAGTTTTTCGGCGAGTTTGTTGTTAAGTTCAGCGATCTTTCTTTCAGCCTCTTCCACTTTGGGATCGGTGGGGAAGAAATTGATGAACACCTGAAACTCTTCGATCCCCTTTTCGGAATATTTCTGGTCGAGAGAGTAGTCGGGCGAGAGTTCGTAATAGCAGTCGGCGAGCATGAACTGGGCATCTTTTATGTAGTTGCTTGCTTTCATGGTGTTTATCAGCTTGCTGAACTCATACGCGCCCATCAGAAACTCTTCCCTTTTGAAGCGGGACATCGCCAGATAATACTGCGCGTCGGCGGCAATTGTTGAGCCGGGGTACTGGATAAGTATGCTCTCAAACTCTGTTATCGCGTCGAGGTAAGACTCGTCATTGTAAAGCGACATCGCGTACTTGAAACGCTCTTCGGGTGTCATCGCCGATTTGTCGAGCTCAAATGAACATCCGGATATAAATATCAGCGCGAATATGGCGCTTACTGCTAATTTCTTCATTCTCTAATTATTTTTTGACCAATTAACAAATTTACGAAATGCCCTCAAGGTGGGAAAGGGGATTATTTAGCTATTAGCTGTTAGCTATTAGCTATTAGTTTTTTGGCTGAAGGCTGAGGGATGAAGGATGATCCACCTTCGGCAGAGTGAGTTGTGAGTTTTGGGGGCTTTACTTTACTTTCGGGCTTAAAAGTAAATTATGGAAATTTATACTTTACTTTCAGGCTTAAAAGTAAATTATGACAATTTATAATTTACTTTTGCAGGTTAAAGTAAATTATATTATTTTGTGCTTTACTTTCGGGCTTGAAAGTAAATTACCGCATTGGTAATTTTTTGAGCTGAGAATGACACTATCCAAAACGGTTTGCGACTATGAACAAATTCATTCCCGGTAGTTACCGTACCGGAAATCAGTACCGATACTTCCTTCCCTCACAGATAAACAGGGAGTGGCAGATCAGTGATCCGCGGATCATCGAACTGGTTGAACAGGTGGCCTTAAGCCTTGGTGAACTTAATTCGTTCGCGAGGTATGTTCCTGATGTAAGTCTCTTCATTCAATCTTATGTCACCAAAGAGGCCGTTACCTCAAGCAGGATAGAGGGAACCAAAACCAATATTCAGGAAGCTTTCTACAATGAGCTCGACATCGATCCCGAGTTCAGGGACGACTGGATGGAAACCCGGAAGTATCTTGACGCGATGAACTTCGCGCTCGAAAGAATGGAGAGACTTCCTGTTTCAAGCAGACTTTTGAAAGAGACACATAAAATACTCCTCTCCCATGTCCGGGGCAGGCACAAGGGACCGGGTGAATTCCGCAGGTCTCAGAACTGGATCGGAGGGTCATCGATCAATACGGCGATATTCGTTCCGCCATCGGCAGAGCATATCGGTGATCTGATGTCTGATCTTGAGAAGTTCTTGCACAACGATTCAATAACTCTCCCTGTAGTTATCAAGGCAGCTATCGCGCATTATCAGTTCGAGACCATTCACCCCTTTCTGGATGGAAACGGCAGGATCGGGCGGCTCCTCATTCCCCTTTATCTCGCGAGTCAGGGAATGCTTGAGCGACCACTTCTTCACATCTCAGTCTATTTTGAGAAATATCGTGCCCTTTACTACGATAAATTAACCCTGGTTAGAGAAAAAGGCGACCTTGAAGGTTGGGTTACATTTTTTCTCACCGCCTTGAGTACCACATCACGCGAAGCTGTTGTCTCTCTGAAAGCGATTGTCGAACTTAAAGAGAGGATCACGACCGGATTCATTGCCCCTCTCGGCAGAAAATCTGGAAATGCCTCCAAATTGCTCGACCACCTCTTCACCCGGCCCGTTGTCAGCACATCAGAAGTGAAAGACTTCCTCGGCGTGTCCCTGAAATCTGCCATCTCGCTCATCAGTGATTTCGAAAAAGCCAATGTTCTCTTCGAGGTTACAGGCTACAAACGGAACAGGATATTCATTTTCAGGGAGTATATGGATGTTCTGAGGGGGTAGGGTACCGAAAGACTTTATTTGAATGTAATAGTACTTGCGTGCTAATACAGATTCTTCTCTACGAGCAATCCGGGATCAATCAAGACATTTATATGGGTACAGAAACCTTTTGCAACCGGGTGGCTGCCAATGTCCTTATGCCCGCGGATAATCTGCGCGCAAAATTGAGTGATTTTGAGGTTTCCAAACTTGATGGCGTTGAGAAACTTGCAAAACAGTTTGGGGTTAGTTCTTACGCCCTCCTGATCAGATTATTTGAGTTGAATGCACTGCCTCGTAAGATATTTTTTTCATTAAAAGAGGAAATTACTGCAAAATTTAAACAGATACCTTCCAAAGATGTAAAGGAAGCAAACGGTGGGCCTGATTACTATCGTTTAATGATTCGGAAGAACAGCCGGCTGTTTACTCAGACAGTAATAGATGATTTCCAGATGGAAAAAGAGCTTGGAATCAAGTTCAGTTGCAGGTTGTAACGCGGGGAGTTCTTACACTGTTCGATCAAACCTCTGGATTGAAACCGGTTCCTTATACACTGTAAATGCGCCCGATCTAAAGTACCCCCACCAAAAACAATCACGTGTATTGAGTTTTCTCATTAAAAGGCATGGAAAGCCCGTTAAAACGGGAATCTGAACTTCCGTTAAAACCTTGTTATCTCGCAAAAATTCCGTATTTTTAAAGTCTTGATTAAGAGGATATCATACATGCAATTTACCATCAACAGTATAGCTTTTGACAAGCTGATAACGAAAGTGCTCCCTGCAGTTCCGCTGCGCACTCCGATGCCGATTCTCGAGAACATTCTTGTTGAGTTTGGTAACGGCGAACTTACCCTTACTGCAAATGACCATGAAGTGGCGATCAGCGCCAAAGACAATGTGACCTGCGATGAGTCAGCGCGTTTCATTGTTAAGGGAAAACTTCTCAGCGATTTTGTCAAATCCCTCGGTGATACTCTCGTCAGGGTGGTGATAGAAGACCAAAAGATCGTTATGAAGACCGATATGGGTCACTATAATTTTAATTATGCCTCCCCTGATAATTTCCCCGGCTTCAAGTCGATTGAGACCGACAAGGTTCTCGATATCGACGCGAAGATACTGAAGAAAGCTCTTCAGTCGGCCTCTTTCGCTGTAAGCAGGGACTCCGCCCGCGTTTCGATGACCGGTGTTCTGATCGATATGAGGGAAGACGGCACCCACTTCGTTGCTACAGATGCTCATAAATTGGTAAAATATTCTGCTACCGGCATCAGGCATGATGAACCGACGGCAATAGTGGTTCCCGGTAAAACAGTGAATATCCTCGTCAAATTGCTGGAAGAGGGAAATGTATCATTCAAATACACTTCCGGTGGCATGTTCGTTGAGTCAGGCACCACCAAAATGGTATCGAGACTGATCGAGCACAAATTCCCCGAGTACAACGCGGTTATTCCTCAGGATGGACCGAACAAACTGACGATAAGCAAGGCACCCTTTGTTTCTGCCACACGCAGAATGATGCTTTTAAGCAACAAGAACTTCCAGTTGGTGAAGATGTCGCTTGACAAGGAAGGAATACAGCTTAACACAGAAGATCAGGAGAGCGGAAGCAAGGCTGATGAAGCCGTTCCGGCAAACTATATCGGCGAAAAATTCACCATAGGTTTCAAAACCGAATCACTCTTCGAGATACTGAACAACCTTAACTGCGACGACCTCGTGGTTGAACTGGTCTCCCCCTCGAAGGCGGCTATATTTAAACCATTAAAACAGGATGAGAATGAGGAACTGCTGATGCTCCTCATGCCTACGCGCTTAAACACAATATGATATTAAAGTCGCTGGAACTGAAAAATTTCAGAAAGCACAACGACTCGAAATTTGAATTCTCCCCCGCCCTGAACTATCTTGTAGGGGGTAACGGAATTGGAAAAACAACGGTACTTGAGGCAATTTACCTTATCTGTACCACGAAAAGCTTCAGATCAAGCCCGGACTCCGAGATCGTGAATTTCGAGTCCGGTTCTTATGAAGTGACCTCCCACATTGAAAGCTTCACTTCGCATAAAGTGAGGATCTACTACAGCAGGGAGGAGAACAAACGGGTTTATTTTAAGGACGGAAAGCAACTTTCACGCGCGTCCGAGATAATCGGCAAGTTCCCGGTGGTGGTTTTAACCCCTGCCGATCTGGAACTGACACACGGTTACCCGGCTGACAGGAGGAAGTTCGTGGATCAGGTGATCTCACAGTCGAGCGAAATGTATCTGGATACACTTCTTGACTACAACCGTACCCTTAAGCAAAGATCATCCCTCTTAAACAGGTTGAAAGAATACAGACAAAAAGACCTTCTCGATCAGCTCGAGGCATGGGACGAAAAGCTGGTCAACTCGGGATCACAACTCATTGAAATGAGACGGAAGTTCGTCGCCGAGTTCAAAGACTACCTCTCTGGGTCATACTCCCATATCATGAACAACCAAGAGATACCCCGCGTTTATTACGATTCTTTCGCGCGTGAAGGGGATGACGTTAAAAAAGTTTTTATGGCGGGAATTGCCGCCAACAGGGAGAATGAGATCAGGCGGGGGACAAACCTCGTGGGTCCGCACAAGGATGACCTCGCGTTCAGTATTAACGGGAATTCACTGCGCACATACGGTTCGCAGGGGCAGCACAAAACCTTTCAGGTGGCGCTGAAGTTCGCGCAGTTCTTCTATCTTAAAAGGATACTCAAGAACACGCCGTTCTTTCTGCTTGATGATGTTTTCGGCGAGCTTGATACCAACCGTTCCGTTGCCATCAGTGAGTACTTAAAGGAAGTGGGGCAGGCGTTCATTACGCTTACCGATTTTACGAATTACCGTTTCCTCTCCCGCGATGAGAACGACTCTGTTGTAGTTTTAAAGTAAAAGGTTACACGGATTTCACAGATTAAACACAGATTCCAAGGATTAAAGGGAGATTTTTTGTTCGGACATTTTCTGCCGGAGATTAACGAAATTGAATCTGCGAAATCCTTGTAAAATCCGTGTTATCTGTGTAACATTTAAAATACCTGACACTTGAAAAAGATAGTAACCTCCGTTGGTGAGGTAATAAAAAACGACCCGGCATTTCACAAAGTACGGGAGGTGATGGAAAAAGAAGAGATCTACGAGAACTTCTTTCTCATCTTTCCGGAGCTGGCGGGGCATGTGCTTCCCGACAAGTATGACAAAGGAATTCTTACAATTAAAGTTGACAACCCCGCCCTTAAAAATGAACTGAAGTTCAACGAGGAGCTGCTGATCAACAAAATGAACACCTGGTTCAAAAGCGACAAAGTAAAGCAAATAAAGTTTTCAAGATAAAACCGGAATAATGGAATTAAAATGAGTGAACACAACGAGATCCCGAACGGAAACGGGAGCGACTATAGTGCCTCCAGTATTAACGTACTGAAAGGACTTGAGGCGGTAAGAAAAAGACCCGCCATGTACATCGGTGATGTCGGCGTAAGAGGTCTGCACCACCTCATTAATGAAGTGGTTGACAACAGTATCGATGAGGCCCTCGCCGGATATTGCGATACGATCACCGTAACAATTAACAAAGACAGCAGCGTCTCGGTTGACGATAACGGTCGCGGTATTCCCGTTGATCTCCACCCGGAAGAGCAGAGGTCGGCACTCGAAGTGGTTATGACCGTGCTTCACGCGGGTGGCAAGTTCGACAAGAACTCTTACAAGGTTTCCGGTGGTCTCCACGGAGTGGGTGTTTCCGTTGTGAACGCCCTTTCGAAGTGGCTGAAAGTTGAAGTGAGAAGAGACAAAAAAATCTATTTCATGGAGTTCCGCCGGGGTGAAGTGTATACACCGCTCAAAGTGATCGGGACCTCAAAAACCGACGCTACAGGCACAAAAGTAACTTTCATGCCCGATGATGAAATATTCAAGTCGGTTAACTTTAAGTACGATACCGTCATTTCCCGTATGCGTGAGCTTGCGTATCTGAACAAGAATGTAACCATCGGCTGTAAAGATACACGCGAAGGTTTGGAGGAGGAAGATACATTTCACTTCAAGGGTGGACTTGTTGAATTCATCGATTACATGGATGAAAGCAGAAAGCCGCTTCACAGCACAATATACATTGAGGGTGAAAAAGACGGCACACCGATCGAGATCGCTTTCAGATACAATGAAGAATTTTCAGAGAACATCTCCTCTTATGTAAATAACATCAACACGCACGAAGGCGGTACACACCTTGTCGGTTACAAGGCTGCCCTCACCAGAACGATGAACAACTATGCCGCCAAGAACAACCTGATGAAAAACTCGAAGATAACCCTCTCGGGTGACGACTTCAGGGAGGGGCTTACAGCAGTTATCTCGGTCAAGGTGATGGAACCCCAGTTTGAGGGACAGACCAAAACCAAGCTCGGAAACAGTGAGACCAAATCAGCTGTTGAAACGCTCGTTAATGAGAAACTCGCCGAGTTTCTCGAAGAAAACCCTGGTGTGGGTAAAAAAATTATTGAAAAATCACTGAGAGCGGCTGAAGCCCGCGAAGCCGCGAGAAAAGCACGCGACCTCGCCAGAAGAAAGAACGCCCTGGACAGTTTTGACCTCCCCGGAAAGCTTGCCGACTGTTCGATAACCGACCCTGAGCACTGTGAAGTTTACATCGTCGAGGGTGACTCGGCGGGTGGCTCTGCCAAACAGGGAAGAGACAGAAGGTTTCAGGCGATACTTCCTCTAAGAGGCAAGATCATCAATGTTGAAAAGGCAAAACTTCATAAAATTCTTGAAAACAATGAGATCCAGGCGATCATCGCGGCGATGGGTTGCGGTATACTTCCCGAACTTGACCTCGGCAAGATCAGATACGGAAAACTGATCCTCATGACCGATGCCGACGTTGACGGCAGCCACATCAGAACGCTTCTGCTGACATTCCTTTACAGGTACATGCAGCCTTTGATCATCACCGGAAGGGTTTATATCGCCCAGCCACCCTTGTACAAGGTTAAGAAAGGGCGTGAAGAATTCTACGCTTTCGATGAGAGGGAGCGGGATGACATCCTTAAAAGGCTCCGCGTGGCATCCAAAAAAGGTGCCGTGGTCTCTGAAGAGAATCAAGAGTACGATGATGAAGGAAACATCAAAGGTGTTGTCATTTCCCGTTACAAAGGTCTCGGTGAGATGAACCCTGAACAGCTCTGGGAAACCACCATGAACCCCGAAACAAGAACACTGCTTCAGGTTACGCTTGAGTCGGCAGCCGATGCCAACAGGCTTTTTGAAGTGCTGATGGGCGACAGCGTTGAGCCGAGAAGGCAGTTCATTGAACGAAACGCCAAATATGTTAAGAATTTGGATGTTTGATCAGTGGTGAGTGGCGAGTTTCGAGTGGTGAGATTTTTTAACCGCCTTGCCCCGATGGGGTTACCCGTTTTTGGGTTTGATTTTAAGTTTTAAATAAAGGTTATTTTTATGTCAAGTATGTTTGATAAAATAATTCCGGTTTCTCTTGAGGAGGAATTAAAATCTTCGTACATCGATTATTCGATGTCGGTTTTCGTATCGAGTGCTTTACCGGATGTTCGTGACGGGTTGAAACCCGTTCACCGCCGTGTTCTCTACGGTATGTATG
>JAEYUD010000092.1 GCA_023433685.1 Bacteroidota bacterium | reverse complement strand
GTTGTGAAGTGTAAGCCGGGTAGTCCCGTCTAATTTAAAAGCACTAATTTTCTTGTTTCAAAAAGTGAATTGCCGGCAAGTGTAAAAAGGTACACGCCGCTCGCCGCCAGATCCCTTGCAGTTATGGGGATCGAGTAAGTCCCCCCTTCAAGCCAGCCAAGATCACGTTTGGAGATAGTCTCTCCGGTAACACCTGTAAGGGTGTAACTATAGTTACCGGGCTTATTAACGAAAAAAGATACCGTGGTCTGTCCGTTGAACGGATTCGGGTAATTCTGATTCAGAATGAATGAACCGGGGTTTGCCGGACCGGCATCACCGACACTTGTCCCCTCAGGTTCAATGACGATTCCGTTTATCAGGGGGTAATCGATCTGCGATACAAAATGGATATCGAGCACGCCATCGTTAACTGTAACCCCTGTAATTTCTTTTACCAGCGCTGTGTTCCCGCCAACCTGAGCATAGATATCAAGTTGCGATATCCTTTTGGTTGCTTCAACGAAAACATCAAAAATTCTCTTGCCCGCCTGGGTGTAGTAGTTCTCCGCGAACATAAGTTTAACTTTGTAGGTACCTGCCGGAACGCGCACCCTGTAAGTTGCCATTCCGTATTTTTCAGCACGGTAAATTTCATCTTCGTCGGTTCCGTTTATCTGAAGGTTCGAGGCATACGCCGAACTTTGCCCGTCAAGAAAACCATGCTCAGCACCCCATCCAAATTCACCATCACCGAGATAACCGATAACGGCAGCACCTCCACAGTTGATCTTGTAGGGCCATGAATACGTCCTTTCAAGATAGATTGCCAGGGCCCTTGGCGACATGGTGTTGCCCCAGGCATCTTTCACATTAAGAACTATCAGGTTGCGTGCTGTTGTGAAGTCCCAACCGCCAACGGTAAGCTCAACACTCTTTCTGTCGCTACGGAGCGTTGCCGATGTGGTGGTTGCTCCTACAATGTTGAAATTGGCAGCGTTCTGTGCAGTTACTGAATCAAGTTCTTCAGAGAAGTAAGCGATCACTTTTCCGTTTACCACTCTTGCGGAATAAAACAGGGGACCTTTCACGTCGGTATACCCAAGGTTTGTAGCATCGGTGAGGCAGAGAATAAGCTTGCCACCCGTTATAACAGCATTGGTTGTAACGAAGTCGCACCCGTTGCCATCAAAAGTGTGTGTGCCTTTCTCCCACCTCGCGGTGTTCCAATAGTCGAAATCATCCGACCATGAGAGTGAGAAATTGTTGCCTGTGCCGTAATTGCCGTTTCCGGGGGTGTATGTGTAATATTTCACCCAGTCGTAGTAAGCAAAAGCAGGCAGGGCGTTGGGATCAAAAACCCCCGCCCAGTTGGTGTAAGTGGGGTTCCAGATGTTCATCATCAACTTCTGGGCTTTGTTGATCGTCGGGATGTGAGCCCCGGTCTGACGGTAGACTTCTGTTCCGTCAACAAACCATGCCACATACGTGGGGGTCCATTCTATCGCGTAAGTGTGAAAATCAGCGTGCGGGGAGAACGGGGTTGGGAATCTTCCGACATGGCTTGTCTGATTCGCTGTGATGGTGTTAAACTGGAGGTCGTTGTCATAGCGTCCCATTATTTCGATATCGATCTCGTTCCACTGGTCGAGACTGCTCATGTTGTCGTTGTACGTGAAGAAAGACGACAACATTCCCTCCCGGGCGGCTGACTTCATGGAAACTTCGAACCTTCCATAAAGGAAACTCTGCTTCGTTCTGAACTCGGCGCCTTTGAAGTCCTTGGAATGTATCAGACCCGGAAGAAGCAGAACGGCTGCCAACAGCGATAGTATTGTTTTTCTCATATCTCACTTTTGTCTGTTAAAATAAAGGACCGGCTCTCATTACGGGGATACAAGAGCCGGTCCCATCCACATTAGAAATTGACCGACATGGTGAACTTCTGGATGTTCGTGAACCTCCCGAAGCTCTGGTACGCGTAGTCGAAAATTAGTGACACGTTGTTCATAAAGTTCTGCCTGATACCAAATCCCGCGGTAAATGATTCCTCGGAATCCTGCTGGAACATCGACTTGTAGCCACCTCTGACGAAGAGGAACTTGTCGAAGCTGTACTCGGCACCTATGTTAACGCTCTCATAGTCGTCACTCGGGTGTGTGGCATCAACGGCAAGCATAAGATTGTGCGCGCCAACTTTGATGGGGTTGTACATAATGCCAACCCTGAAGTTCAGGGGGAGCGACCATGCACCGGTTTCGAGGTAAGCGGGTATCTTTCCGTTGTTTCCAGTACTTCCCGGATCGAGGTCGTGAAGAACCAGGTTGGAAGTGCCGCTTAACTGCACCTTTGTACCAAAGTTTGAGATCGACATGGCGAGAACCGCGTCATCGAATGGTGTCACGTACTGCACACCCATATCAATTGCGAATGCTGTGGCGCTCATCTTCCAGATACCCTGATAGATGAATTTGGGGTTGAAGCCGATCGAGAATTTGTCGGTCAGCCTTATAGCGTACGCGAGGCTTATTGCCAGGTCGTTCGCTGTGAAGGTTTCGCCCGTTCCGTTCGGTTGCTCGATGGTTGTCACCTTCATTTCGCCCACATTTGAGCTAAGGAATGAAACACCTATCGTACCCATGTCACCCATATTGTAACTGGCAGCAAGAAAGTTGTATCTGATATCTGCTATCCACATTGTGTGGTCGAACATCATCTGAAAGCCGTCGGCTTTTGTAAGCCCCGCGGGGTTCCAGTAGATCGAGCTGACATCATTGGAAACACCGGCGAAGGCACTTCCCATGGCAACTGACCGCGCCCCCTGCCCAACAGAAAGGAAAGGAGCGGCGGTTGTTCCGCGCTTTGAAACATCCGATTTAAAACCTTGTGAAAAGGCCGGAGCGGCGCAGAAAACGAAGATCAAAAGTGATATTATTGTCTTTTTCATTTTTCAGTCCGTCCGCTTATTTAATTAATGCAAATTTGCCGATGTGCTCGCCAACATTGGGAGCGTCGACATGGTAGATGTAAACGCCATAAGCCGCGTCCATACCGTCATCGGTAACGAGGTTCCACGAAAGTGAACCATCAAGGTAGGTCGAGTTCTTGTAAAGCGTTTTAATAAGCTGACCGGTAACGGTGTAGATTCTCACGGTGCATTCCGCGGGAAGGTTGATGAAATCTATCTTTCTTTCACCCCTGCCCGTCGAGTTGAGATTTCTCTTCTCCCACGAAGCGGCGCCTATGTAAGGGTTTGGCACCACATCGATTTTACCGAGCTTGTCTTTGGCAAGCGAGTTATCCACTGACGGTCCTTTGGTTGAGAAGAGGAACTTGTCACCTTTCTTGAAGGGCTTTGTTGTGGATATCTGATATTTATCACCAGCCGCGGGGTACTGCGGGGTCGCGTTCGGATCAAAAGGCGCGTCGTAAGAGAGGTTCCAGGCGAACCTGACGTTTGCCGGGGCGATGGCTCCCATGAATTCGAGCACCTGTATCTGATCGCCGACGCTCAGATTGCCTGATCCGTCGTTGTCCTTTATTGCTATTTTCGAGTACTTCTGTTCAGTCTTGTTCCACACTTTGAAGTTCACGGGGAACCTGGTATAAAGGGGCGGTGACTGAATGTAGCAAGTGTCAAGCGGGGTATCAGAGAATGTTATCTCATAGTCAGCGGGCCATGAAATTCCTCTCACAGGTGTTGGATCGGGGGTAACGAGCATTATGAGGTTGCTTCTTCCGGTCACCCATCCTGTAAGCGAATCGACGATGGTTATTGCTGAATCGTTGATAACACTTATGGCGATTCCATCGAACGGTGGACTGGTTCTCTCGGCTCCGAAGTACGCTGTATCAACGGTCATGAGGGTATCAGTGGCACCATTTTTGGTCCTGATTATCTTGTAAGAAGTGGTGCTGTATTTTGGATACGCCGTGTTCGAGTTGAACTGGACCTCGTATGCCACACCTGAACCAACAACCGCGGGATTAAGGACGGTGAGGGCGAGCTTACCGGTACCGACTCCTGAAGTTGCCTTGTTTATATCGCCTTCAACGTTTGGCGAAACATAACCGGCCGCCGGCGCGTTGGGGGTGACAACCGCGCAGTTCAGGTCAACAAACTGCAGGTTGCCTGCGAAATCTTCTGTAATGATCTTTGTACATTCGGAAGGCTGCAAACCGGCGGTGCCGAAATTTGGGTCGCCCATATCATACGATACACAGGCGTAATAATATTTCTGTCCGTTCTTCACATCTTTATCGATATATGAATAACGGAGGCCTGTATTGTCACCTCTCCAGAAGTGGGCACCGTTGATACCGATCGGGTCGGGACCTTTGATCGAGTCTTTAAGATCGAACTGGGCTATCGGTTTCCAGTATTTAGCCGAACCTTTTGAGTCGGTGATTATCTTCACATCGTTGAACTCGGGTTCGGTACTGCGATATATCAGGTAGCCTTCAAAATCCTTTTTGTATCCCTGGGTTGGATCGTTGTTCTGGAAGCCAAGGAAAGGATCACGCGACTGCTCGGCGATGTTATCCCAGTAGAGGAACACTTTGCCGTCTCCTGGAACCGCTGTAAGTTCGGGTTTAATTGGCGGCTTCGAGAAGTTGTAGTTGGCGTTGTATATCTGCTGAACGGTCTCTTTGTTGAAGATGATATCGTTCAGGTCTTCACCGAAGACGAGCGCCATCGAGAATCTCTCCCTTGTTCCCTGATTAAGCGGGAACGGGCCGGAAGCAAAAACCATCGAAATGTTGGCTCTCTGTAGTGAAGTGTCGAACGTGCCGGCAACCATTTTCAGCCACATTGCTTCATCATCTTTGGGCCAGCCACCACCGGTGCCACCCTGACCGAGTCTGTAGATCGAAACGGCTGTAAGACCGATCTGATCCGACTCATCCTTGTCGGTTTTGTCGAAGTTCGGTTCACCGTCAGTTGGTATTCCGTCACCTTCACCCTGATCGGGTCCGGTATATTGTCTGTCGAAGGGGCCCACACCGTCTTTACCAACGTCGTTGTTAAGAGGTTCGTTCTGATCCGCATCCCACTTTCCGTTGCCGTTGAGGTCGGAGTAAGGAAGCCAGTCATGATCGTTATCTATACCGTCGTCACGTCTTTCGTCAACCATACCGTCGCCGTCATTGTCAACGCCGTCAGTTCCGTTTCCGGGACTTTCAAGGTAAGCGTAGCCGTAATAACCGGTTTTCCAGTTATCGGGGAGACCGAGCCCGTTGTTGTCGTAGCAGTAAGCAAGGTCAAGAGCCAGATTGAAGGAAGCGTTATCATCTTCAGAGTCATCTGTTCCGCCGACACCGCAGTCGGTGTAAAAACCGAACACTGTTTTGGGATATGTGACATCGGAGATATTAACAATGTCATAGTGCCAGAAAATGATATCTTCTGCAAGCACGTGTGACCACTGAAAACCTCTGACCTCAACACGGAGGCCGAGACCGCCACGTGTACTGTCACCCGCGATCGGATAATAGAAGAAGGGGTTCCGCATGAACTCTTTGTCTTTTGAGTCATCCATTACGAAGAAGGTCTCAAATTCGGAGTTCAAAACGCCGCGGCCAAAATATCCATACCAGTAACCATCCCATTCGGGGGTCAGATCAAGCGCGGGGGGCCAGAATTTGGGCCACGAAACAGGATCGGTATTGATCGCGGGTTTCTTGGATGAAGAGTTCATGTACCCGGGGACCGGCTCGAAGCCCCAGATCTCACCGGTAACGGGGTCTTTATCCATCCACTCACGGTATGAGGTTTGAAGCGGGTGGATGATCTGTCCGTTGCCGGGGGCTGTGATCTCTGACATTATAAGCACGCTCACACCGTCGAGGTATGAGTGACCCGAGCCTTTGGGCCATTCACCTGAAGGCTGGTAAGGCCACTGCCCTACTTCACCATTGTTGTAAAAAAGTGTACGTACCTGGTTACCGTCCATCACTCCTTCTCTTCTGAAGGCAATGTTGCCACGCTCATCGTTCCGGTACCTCAGGGTTGAGGCAGAGGGTTGAGCGAGAGTGATCCCGGTAAGTAAAACAAAAGTAACTATAAATATTCTTTTCAGCATTCTATTCTCCGGGAATTAAAAATCGAATCCGATACCGAACCTGATCTCTCTCGGGGTCGAGTACATCGATGGATTGTTGATATATTCTTCGATGGTGTTCAGACCGATGATGTCGCCGGCATATTGTGTGTTAAGATCAGAGTTGGCTCTACCGGTAGTACCGTAAACACCAAACTCGTTTCTGATATCAAGGGCGTTGTAGATGGTTAAGTAAGTTCTGATATTGAAATTGCCAATCTCGAAAACCTTGTCGATCCGGAGGTCAAGATTGAAGTATGATGGTTTTATGCCACCATTCTCAAATCTTACACCACGCGAGATCTTGGGATCCTCTGTATACGGCATACCTGAGCCGTATTGGAAGATCGCGCCAACTGTCCAGTCACCCGGAACACCAACATTGAGGCTGAGGTTCAGGGTCTGGCGCTGATCCCAGCTGAGGGGAACAACGGTTTTCGACTCTTCAATTGGCGGATTTGTCTGGTTTTTATTGTATACCGCGTAAGGATCTGATGAATTGCCTTCAGCGATCTGATACGTGTAGTCGAGCTTCGCGCTGAAGTAGTTCGAGAACCTCTTGTCAAGAACTATGACAAGACCGCGAACATTGGCATAGTCACGGTTGATGAATCTGGCGTATTTGAAGCCTTCGTATGTGTTCACGATCTCCATACCGAGCCAGTTACGGATATCACGGTAGTAGAGTGACATATTCAAAGAAATGTCAGCCATCAGTGCCTGCTGCAAACCGATCTCATAAATAACGTTCTTTTCAGCGTTCAGATCCGGGTTGCCAACTACTGTGTTAAGGCTGTTACCCGGACGTACGATAAAATCGGGGTTCTGATAAAGATTCTCAAATGAGGGTATCTTAAAGAAGTGACCGTATGAGAAACGGATGATACCCCTGTCGGTGATCGGGAATGAAGCACCAAGCCTTGGGCTTACCTGCCACTTCGCTTCGGCATCAACCCACTGATCCGCTCCCGGGAAGTTGGCGTTACGCGTCGGATTCTGCTTGTCAGCCGGCATGCGACCCTTCGAGTTGAAGTAGTCGAACCTGACACCGGCATTGATGATCATGATGTCGTACTCCATCTTGTCCTGGATGTAAGCCGACATTTCAATTGGTTTTCTCGAGTATTCAATGTTTGAACCCTGATCAGACATTGTTCCAACCGCGGGGTAACCGGGGGTGAAAATAACGTTTCCAAGTGTATCGGTCTGACCGTCGGTGAGGTTTACAAGGTCCCAGCCATGATTGTAGATATCATGAAGCCTCGCCTCGAAACCGATGCCGATCTTGTGCTCTTTGCTCACTTGAGATGTAAAGGCATATTGGCCAACGTAACTGCGTGTGGTTCTGTCGTACCTGCCGCCCTGGTTTCCACCGGAACGGAAAGTGTAGTTTGAAACGGCAATACCCTGCCTGGGGCTAACATATCTTGGATCGAACGGGTCTTCATAGAGGTAACCGTAGAAGTGATAGTTATTTACCGAGAACTTAAGGGTTTGGCTTGTTGACTGTGAAAGATAATGGGTGAACTGGAGGTTCTGAATCCAGTCTTCGCCGTAGTTGGTTACAACACCGTCGGGTGTCCATGAAAAACCATGATCGTAACCCTTGCTCTGTGTTTTATCCCAGAAAATCGAGTATGTAACTGCAACGGAAGGGAGAGCGTAGGTAAGCTTTCCGTTGAAAGAGTACTTCGTGTAAGGATTCATTGAAACATAAGCACCGTCGCCGGTGTTTCTGGGGATCCAGAACGACTTGTCTGCCGGGTTCGGGTAGAACGGCACATCATCTGTCACGTTGTAAACTCTTTTTCCGTAAAGGTGCCCGATGTTGTCAAAGTATCTTCCGGTAAGGAAGAAGTAAAGGTTCTGAACGGGACTTACTGGTCCGCTTACCGTAAGCTGAATGTTCTTTTGGGCTATTCTGTCGATTTTGTCAAGATTTCTGAAGATCGATGTATTGCCCGTGACAAAATTTCCTATGTATCCTGAAACGTCGGTTCTGAATTTGTTTGAACCGCCCTCGGTAACAATATTCACCACTCCTGAGAGTGCCTGCCCGTATTCAGCATTGAATGTACCGGTGATAACTTCCATCTGTCTGATGGATGTGTTCTCAACTTCGATGTTGAACCCGCCGTTGAAGGGGTCGGTTACCGCGACACCATCGATGAGGTAGGCAACGTCATTCGATCTGCCGCCACGGAAGTGACCGTCGATAACGCCCGCCTGAAGGTTGACTATCTGACTTACGTTCTCAACCGGCATCATTTTGATGTCTTCAGATGAGATGGTCACGGAAGTTGAGGTAAGATCTTTCTGCACCAATGGTCTGTCGGAGGTGATCACCACTTCCTTCTCGAGTGTGATACCCGCGTTTTTAAGCTTTACATCCAGGGGTGTCGTAAGATCGATCTTTACAAGTATCTTTTCCACAATGGTTTTCTGATAACCGACGGCAGAGAAGACGAGCCTGTATGTACCCGGTGGGACATTGTTGATGGCGTAGTACCCGTCGGCATCGGCTACACCTCCAAGATAAGTGCCTTCGATCATGACCGTGGCGCCGATTATGGGGTCACCGGTCTTATCATCGATAACGCGGCCCGCTATTTTTCCGGTTACACCGCCAAATGTGAGGGTGGTACCGGAAATAAAGACAAGCAGGAGCACTGCCGCTTTGAAATTTCTAAAAAAATGGTTGATGGTTTGTCTCATCGGATCGTCCAATAAATTTCTTGTCAAAAAGACGGGCGCGGATTTTTAGTTCCGCGCCCTGAAGAAGATATGCTATTTAACAAGCATCATTTTGTTGATTAACGAGTTCGAGCCACTTTCGAGCTTGTAGAAATAAATTCCACTCGCGAGCTGTGAGGCATCAAACTTAACGGTGTAAACACCCGCTGACTGGTCCTGGTTAACGAGATTAGCGACTTCTCTTCCGAGCATGTCGTAAACTTTCAGCGTAACAAAACCCGGTTTCTCTATCACGTACTTAATTGTAGTTGAAGGATTGAACGGATTGGGATAGTTCTGGCTGAGACCGAATTTGTCGGGGGTCATTTCAGGATCGTTCACATCTGTTGGCTCCCAAAGGTTGCCGATCCAGGTGTAAAGCCATCTTGAAACATCCTGATACGATTTGTCTTCGTTGTAAGGAGAATAAGTCATGATACCTTCCCTGGTCTGGGTTGCGTCGGCATCATTTAGAGCGAAGTCGATCGGGAGTCTGTAACCTTCAACAGGTGAGAATGTAAGGTCGTTACCGTGAAGAGCGAGATCGGCAAGGCTGATCCTGGCTTCAACGATGTAACCTGAAGGGAATTTCTCTTCCCAGTAATAATTGGGACCTTTACCGATGAGACTGTCAGTTCCGGCTGAACCGTCGATAAGGATACGGTTCCAGGCGAACCTGAAGTGATAGTCGGGCTGAGCACCTCTCTGATATGCCGTGTGAGGCATTCCATGCCAGTTGTAGAGACCGATATAAAGGTCAGGGCAGTCGTTCAGATAAGAAGAACCCTGGGCATTCGGCACAACGATATCATCATCAACGTCGAACGCTACATACATATACTGGTTGTCCATGGCGACCCATGCTTTTGCAGAAAGGTCGGCATCGTTGGTAACGGTTGTGTTTGTAACAACAAAACCTGTACCGTCAGAAAGAAACATTCTGAACGGTGTGATGCTCTGCCACTCCGCAAGGTTACCATCAGCCGCGAAATTGGAGGGGGCCACTTTGGAAATGGTTGCCCTGCCTCTTGCAGTGTTGGTAACAGCCGAAGAGTTCTGGCTTAAAATACTCTTGTTACCCGCGAGATCTTTACATGTGACCGCGTAGTAATAAGTTGTCGACTGATTTGTGTTCGGAGCGAGAAGAAGGTGCTCGAAAAGCTGGGAGTTCTCCGCGACACCGAGTTTAACCACTTCAACACCGGGAGCGGTGAGATCGGTGATCGGGTTCTTTGAGTAGTAAATATCGTATGTCTCGCCTGTTTCGCCGGGAACGTCGATCCAGGTTACAACATTCTGATATGTACCCGCGAAGGCGGCAACACCTGAAGGCGCTGCGGGGGCGATCACGTCAAATTTAGGATTTCCTGTCCACCAGTCGGTGATCCAAACAACAGTTCCGGCTACACCGGAAGCTTCTGCCATGATCTGAACCACGTTAACGTTAGTGGAGTCGAAGAAAGTTGTGTTATCCTGGAATGCCATTTCTCTCAACGGGAATGAGTAACTGTGCCACTGATCATCCGCAACCGGTGTAAATACAGTACCTTTTTTACCGCCGCCGCCTTCAACCTGAACTCTGAGAGCACCGGTTCCGGGAGGGCATTTCAGTTTGATCTTCATGCTGTCAACCACCCATGAACTTCCAAGGTTGAAAACAGGGCTTACATTAAGACCTGCACCGGTCCATCCGTTACCCCATTCGTTACCCTGTATCCATTTAACAGCGTTGCTGTTCGTTACAGGACCCGCGCCTTGAACCACTTCCATGTTCGACTGACCCCATGTGAAAGGGGCAAGATTTCCCATGAACTGGAGACCGTTGAAAACAACAGCAGGAACCGATCTGTTACCAAATCTTCTGAAACCGTCGAACCTCACTGTGAGCGAGTCGGCAGGAATATTTGTACCGGGTGTGTAACCCGATGTGATGGCGCTGATGTTGTAACCGATGATCTTGTCCCAGTCAAATTCCTGGTTGTTCCAGAAATTGTTAGGACCGCCACCCCATCCTGACGGGAAGATAACGAAACCTGAGTCAACAGGAGTCTGGCTGCCATCAGTACAGAGTATTTTAATCGGTATTTTCAGCTCAACCCAGTCGCTTTGGGCGTCAAGGATGGTGGCATGTTCAAATACCCACTCTTCGATCGGTGCATCAGGTGTTGGCCTGTCCGCGATGTGTATCCTGAAAACCATGTTGGTAGGTATGGTTGGAGGAGTAACAATCTTGATCCAGAGAGCGAGAGAGTCTGTTGCCTGCCAGTCATAATACTGACCCGCGGGAAGCCTTCTGATGAGCTGCCCGTAGCTGCCCCACTCGTGAACCGCGCCGATAACGAATTTAATCTGTGCCGATCCGGTACCTTCCTTAACATCGCTGGTGTTAAGCACGTAATCCATACGGCTGTTTGGACCTTCGACCGACCATTGATAGGTCGTATCGAGATCGATCTGGGAGTCGAAACTTTCAATGATCTGAGGCAATGCCTGCGTTGAAAGTCCGATCAGAAAAAGAATTGACAGTACGATTCTTTTCATGTTGATTCCTCAATAAGTTGAGATTTTGATTAATGAAATTATGGTTGAAAAATCAAAGTTGGTCATGACCAGATGCTCCACAGCCCTATGATCATCAGAAGGATGATTGCAGAGAGAACAAAACTTGAGCTGAGTTTCCCCACCTTGCTCATGCAGGCGAAGTTTCCCTTTATCTCAATCATGCTCTCTGAAAAAGTCTCTCTGAACTGACGCGCGAACGGATTGCTTTCAGTGCTGTTCCTGAAATTCAGGGCAACGATCATGACGACACTAAGCGCGAAAAGCGCCACTGAAAAATGGAGAAAATTGATGCCGGCCACCGCCGCCAAACCTGACGGTAAACTTGTCCCCCCGGCTTTAAGCAACTCAAGCGTAAGCCTGCCGATACCCACGGTTTCAGTGACCGCGAGTGTGATCATCGCGGTGCGCGTGCTCATTTTTCGCGAAAAGAGTCCGAAAATAAAAACAGCGGTAATAGGGGGAGCAATGAACGACTGCGCGCTCTGTAAAAAGAGATACAACTGCGAACTTATCACCTTTACCAAAGGGACTATAAGAATTGCCGCGATCACCGCGATGGTGGTGGCAAGCCTCCCAACGAGTACGAGCTTCCTTTCGGAAGTGTTGGGATATTTTAATTTGTAGTAGTCGTTCGTGAAAAGTATCGCGATACTGTTAAATGCACCGGAAAGTGAGGACATGATGGCAGCAAGAAGCCCCGCGATGACAAGTCCCTTCAAACCGACCGGGATGATATTCCCGTTCAAAAGGGCGGAATAGGCACCATCTCCCTTTGATTCAGGGAAAAGAATGGCGGCATAGAGTCCGGGAAGCACGAGAATGAATATAGGGAGTATTTTTAGTGAAGCTGCAAGAAGTGAACCTTTGCGGGCATCGTCAATCGATCTGGCACCGAGCACCCTCTGAACCATGTACTGATCAGTGCACCAATACCAGAAGGCTATTACCGGCGCGCCGAACACTATACCCGTCCAGGGATAATCGGGGTCGGTAGCCGGTTTAAACATTGTAAAAAAATCGGCGGGAAGTCTGGAGTAGAGACCGTCAAGCCCGCCAACCGCTATGAAACCCAAAACCGACATTATCACCGCCCCCGCGATAAGTACCACTCCCTGGAAGGCCTGAGTGCGGATCACGGCGTGCGATCCACCAATAACCGTGTAAAGCCCGGTGATGAGAACTATCAGTATGGAAGTGGCGTATATGTTTATGCCGAATATGCTGTAAAAAATTAGACCGGCAGCGAAGAGTGAGACGAGTATTTTGGTGAGAATGTAGATGACTATCGAGAAAGCGGCAAACATTTTCCGCATTCTTACGTCGAAATTAAGCCCCAGAAACTCGGGTACAGTATAAACCCCGGTTTTAAAGTACACCGGCGCCAGAAACCATCCGAGGAAAATAAGAGTAAAAATGGCCATCAATTCAAACTGCCCCACGGCGAGTCCCCTGGTTGAACCCGCGCCTGCCAGACCGAGGAAGTGCTCGCTGGAGATATTAGTGGCAAAGATCGAGATGCCTATGGCGACCCACCCGGCATTTCTGCCCGCGAGGAAGTATCCACCATAGCTTTCATCATTCTTTCTGGAATAATAAAAGCCGATGCTCAGTACCGCGATGAGGTAGAGAACTATTACAACGGCATCAAGATATGTGAATGAATTAGGCATCTCATTTTTTTAGTTGTGCAAACTCCAAGCCTGCACAAATCATGCCATCCCTTAAAACTACAATTAATCAACTCTATTTTATCATTTACGAGAAACCGGGTAGTATAAATTATCATATTGATAAAAATTTTTTATCGAATTGATAATTATTTCAACCCAAGCTCCTTCATCATCCTGTAATAGTTTGGCGGGGCAAGCCCCATCTTCTTCGCGGCATCGGAGTCGGAGACACTGTGCATCCGTACAAATGAGAAATAGCGCTCGCGGAATATCTTCTCCGCGTCTTTCAGATCCATGATGTTCTCTGAATTGAAAAGATCTTTCAGATTGTCATCGCTGTTCCCCATATCGATGGTGAACCCGAGCGCCCTCGTGGCTTCAGCCGGTGAGATGGAAGCATCGGAATGAAAAAGCACCCTCTGAACAACATTCTTAAGTTCCCTCACGTTTCCGGGCCATTCATACGATGTGAACACCTTCATGGTCTCTGCCGGTATCACCGGTTTCTCCTTTCCCATGTCGACACCGATGTTGTGCAGAAAGTGCTCAATGAGAAGGGGGATATCATCACCCCTTTTTTTAAGATCGGGTACAACAACGGGCAAAACGTTCAGCCTGTAGTAAAGGTCTTCCCTGAACCGGCGCTCCTTCACTTCCTGCTCGATGTTCCGGTTTGTGGCGGCAATAACCCTGACATCAACCTTCACGGTTTCAGTTCTGCCGATCTTCTCTATTTCCCCCTCCTGGATCACACGGAGAAGTTTCACCTGAGCCGAAAGAGGGAGCTCGGTTATTTCATCAAGGAAGATGGTGCCGTGGTTGGCTATCTCGAACAGACCCGGTTTCTTCTTGTCGGCACCGGTAAAAGCACCCTTTTCATAGCCAAAAAGCTCGCTTTCAACCAATTGCTCGGGAAGACTGCCGCAGTTAACAACCACAAAATTTTCATATCTGCGGTCACTTTTGTAGTGGATATTGTGCGCCACTAATTCCTTGCCCGTGCCTGAAGCACCCTTGATAAGGATGTTGATGTTGCTTTTCGCGAGTCGGTCGATGTCACCTTTCAGACTCAGCATGAGCTGCGACTCGCCAATTATCCTCTTCTGTGTGAGGATATCCTCAACGTTCCGCTTGAATTTCTGGAGTGACCTGCTCCTCTCCCGCTCAAGGATCGATTTTTCATGCGCGTTAAAGATGCTCAGGATAAAATCTGTCGGCTGGTAGATATAGTCATCAATATCACCGGGATACTTCGTGCAGTACCAGAAAGCACCCGCTTTTATAAGTTTGTTGGCAAAATGATAATCTGAAAGATTGATGGTCATCTTTGTGATAACAATTATCTGGATCGTGGGGTCGATCTCTTTTATCTTCCTGATGAGATCTTCACCCATCAGTCCGCCCGATATCTGATAGTCCATTATCACAAGATCAATGGTATCCTTGTTTCCAGCCAGATAATCGAGGGCGGCCTTGCCGTTCGATACAAAATGAGCAATGTGCATTTTATCTGCAAAAGGGGCTACTGTGTTTTTCACCCTTCTAACGTCAAAATCTTCATCCTCTATCAGGAGCATACTGATGTTTTTATCCTGGTAGATCATTGATGGTTCTCCAAATTTTAATGTTTTATTGTAATTGTAAACCTGCACCCTTTTTCAGGCAGATTTGCGGCATCGAGCTCCCACCCGCACCTCTTGGTCATTTCGTAAGCTATATAGCAACCGTAACCGGCGTTTCGAAGCCCCTGGGATTTGGTGGTGGTGCTCTCCATAAAAAGCTTTTTGATCCCTTCTTCCCCTGTCTCGAGGAGTTCCGGATCGACGCCCTGCCCGTTGTCACTTATCATCAGCCTTGAGCAGCAGGCTTCTTTATCATACTCTGTTGAAACCACAACCACAAGCCCCGGATCGGAGCCGTGATCGATACTGTTCTGTATCAATGGTTCCACAATTTCCCAGACCACGAACTCGTTCACGTTAACTACAGGCAAATTCTGTTCCAACTCACATTCGATCCTAAAATCCTCACTCGTTGTGGAAGTGCGGCGGAAGATATTCTCCACAATAAACGTAACCACTTCGTTCAGATTTGTCCGGAATATCTGGTTCCTGATCGTCTGGATCGGGGGGTCGTACCACTTCATATCATAAATAACCCGGGAAACAAAGTTCGAGTACTTGGTCACCCTGTATTTTATTTCGTCGATGTTACCGGCTTCAAGCATGCGGAGGTCTTCTTTTATGAAGCCCATCACCTTCTCCGCCTTGTGATGTGTGTGGTAGATCCTTTTGGTAAATGTGAGTTCGTTCTCGTAACTGATCTGCTTTTTAAGGTTTTGCTCGTGCTCATCAAAAAGGAGTTTTTGTGTCTCATCCCTCTCTTTTACAGTGTATGAGGAGATGAAATACATGGCGAGTAATCCCAGGGTTATCAGGGAGAGATAAATAACTGAAGTTTCATCGTAAGAACTGATCACCTGGTTGCTTATCGAACTGAAATCGGGCCTGATCAGCATGTAAATAGCCCCCATGTACTCACCTTTGATCACAAACGGAACAAAGATGTGAAATGTCTCCTTCCCCGGGATAACTGATTTGATCCGCTCGGTTGATTTAAGCACAGGCTCAACCGATCTGTAAAGATCTTCGATCGCGGAGTATTCCTTCTGAGCACCCGGTGGAGGCACCTTCTTCACGAGGGCATTGTAGAGTGTCGTTCCGTCGTTCAGTATCGTTACACTGTCCCCTTTTTGAAAGATAAGCACAAGTTTCTGCACATTATGGGTGAGTTGCTGCTGACTGAAAATGATATCAAACGACTGAATGATCTGTCGCTCCTGCTCTGATGAAGGCTTCACCGCGGGACTGATCGATTCGATCCCCAACTCGAACGCTGTGGCGGTTAGATTCGCTATCTCTTCAGCTGACTCTTTCTGGTACCAGTCTTGTGTTGTATCAAGAAACTCCCTGATCGACGATTTGTTGATGAATGAAACGATCAACTGAAATGAGAAAAGGATTATAAAGAGGACTGTGACGTGCCTGAACTCAAAATGATATTCTTTTATCTTGTCAGCAAGATTTTTCTTCATATCATTCCCCGGTGAAATGAGAATTTATTTTTGGAAGTATCTCACTCGAACTTGAATTCGCCTTGATCCCTTCGTTCAATTGCTGTACTATCACATCTGAAACGGAAGTGTAGTTCTCGAACATTGGCCTGTATACTCCTGCTTCGAAGAGGCTCTGATAAAATTCAAGTTCAGGGTGACGGGCGATAAATTCTTTATCGGAATAGACACTTTTCTTCACCGGGAGGATGTTTCCTTCTTCATAATGAAGTTTCTGGATCTCGTCTGAAAGAAGGTATTCGATGAATTCCATCGCTTCCGGGACATTTTGGGAAAGATTTGAGATCATAAGGTTCCATCCCCCAAACACTTGCGCCGGCTTCGAACCCTCAAGATGGGGGACGGGGGCTGCTTTAACTTTCCCCCTGAATTCATCTTTGAACGAGGAATTCGATCTCCCCATGAAACCGGGCCATCCCCTCACAGCAAATGCATCGTTGGCGAAGAAATAGTCATAGCTCTGATTTTCTTTCATTCCGGTCACCTCCGGTGGTGAAAGCTTGACGCGGTGTACAAGTCCGGTAATGAAATCGATCGCCCTGGCTGTTTTCGTGGAGTCACTCCCGAGTTTGCCCCCCTTTATCACAACCGGATTGTTAAGATTCGCCATCACTTCCACAAAACTGCACATCAAACCTTCATAGGCCTCGGCCTGAAAAACGTAAAAAGGCTTGTTTACCCGGTTGTTTGCCAGGTCGACAGCTGATTTAAGCGCGGCAAACCTCTCCCAGGTGATAGAGGCGGCAAGTTCTTTTTCAAAAGCCTTATATCCGGGTACTTTTTTAAGAAGGTCATCACGGTAAAACATCAATGCTATATCGATGTAGTGCGGAACCGCAACCAATGAATCGCCGTAGTAACATGTTGGCAGAAAATATGGTACCACGCTCCCCGCGGTAGTGCTGTCGAACAAAAGGTTAAGCGGCTTTGCCCACCTTGAAAATCTCGGCACCCAAATGATATCCACACTGAAAACATCGATCCTGTTGCTTTTGCTGCGTAGGTAGCGCGCCAGCAATTCCTTCCTTTCGTTCGTGCTGAACTTCTCGAATGGAAGGTCGATGGTCTCCACCCGTATCTTGCCTCTGTTCTCTTTATTGAACCTGTCAACAATCTTCCGCATCACGGGGGAGATGTTGTCCGCGTAGTAGATCACCTTCTCCCTCATGGTCATGTTCTCTTCATACGAGACGGGGGAGAAGATAAATACTATGAGTACAAACACCGTGACGAGCACCGTGCTGGCTACCAAATAGAAGATCTTTTCAAGGTTCATAAAAATTTCCGGAATGAATTGCTGAAAATATCGAATTTTCAAATAATCATTCGTGTGAAAATTTAATTCTATATTTTATTAAAGTCTTATTATTTTAATAACCAAAAATTATCAAAATGATAAAAAGCCTTGCTCTGTCATTGTTTAACAGCCCCCCTTATTCAATTAAATAAAGCGGGCACAATTATTGAATGTCAATACCTTCATTGTACAAAAACAGATTCACTTTCGGAGAACAAATGGCTACCATAGCTACGAATACCGGTAATGTAAAATCCGGCGGGAACAACAGAAACTACACCCCCGAGTTGACTATTCTAACTTCCCTCTTTTTTATGTGGGGATTTCTTACATGTCTTAACGACATTCTGATTCCGCATCTTCAGAACGTCTTCTCGCTGAACTATACAGAGTCGATGCTCGTTCAGTTCACTTTCTTTGTTGCTTACTTTCTCGTGTCACTCCCGGCAGGTACCCTCGTTGAAAAAGTTGGATACAAAAAAGGAATAGTTATCGGACTCCTGATAGCCGGCATCGGAACCCTGATTTTCTACCCCGCTGCGGGCTTGAGGTCTTATCCTGTCTTCCTGGTAGCGTTCTTCATTCTTGCGGCAGGTATAACCATTCTTCAGGTTGCTGCCAACCCTTACGTAACTATCCTCGGTAAACCGGAGACTGCTTCATCACGTCTTAACCTGACCCAGGCTTTCAACTCACTTGGCACCACGGTCGCGCCCTATTTTGGTTCATTACTGATCCTTACAACCGCTGTAAAGACCGCTGATGAAATGAAGGCGATGCTCCCCGCTGACGTTGAACTTTACAAAGCAGCAGAAGCTGCTGCGGTTCAGCTCCCCTATCTCGGGCTCGCTGCCGTTCTACTTGTTCTCTCTGCCGTGTTCGCTTTTATTAAGTTGCCACAGATTGAAGCCGACAGTGTTGAGTCCGGCGATGGCAGCCGTGTTACTTACGATGATTTACATCCTTCTGCTTGGGGCTATAAACATCTGATCCTCGGCGCGGTTGGTATTTTCGTATATGTGGGCGCTGAAGTGGCGATCGGAAGTTTTCTTGTTAAATATTTTGTCTCGCTTGACAGCACAATGAAAGAGGTTGACGCGGGCAAACTTGTTTCGTTCTACTGGGGCGGCGCTATGGTAGGAAGGTTCGTGGGCTCAGCGATTCAGAGAATGATAAAACCGGGCACCGTTCTTGGTTTCAACGCGGTTATGGCTGCCGTGCTTGTGGTTATCTCAATGCTGACCAACGGGCAGGTGGCAATGTGGTCGATCTTGCTGGTCGGGCTTTTTAACTCTATCATGTTCCCGACCATCTTCTCCCTCGCGATCAAAGGGCTTGGGAAACACACGGGACAGGCTTCCGGTATTCTCTGCATGGCAATAGTTGGTGGCGCTCTTATTCCGGTGATCCAGGGTGTTATAGCAGACAACATCGGCATCCACCACGCGTTCATTCTTCCCGTTATATGCTATCTCTTTATTGCCTATTACGGAGTGATTGGAAGCACCCCCTCTTTCGAGAAGAAATAACCCAGGAGAGAGGTGCTATTGTGATCTTCGCGCGACTTCTTTTCTTTATGCTGCTGACGGTTCAGATATTACCGCAGTCAACCGGATTCTTTTCCGTAAATGGGAAGGATATCCTCGATCCGGAGGGTAAACCCGTGCTCCTTAAAGGTATCGGGCTCGGAAACTGGCTCGTGCCTGAAGGTTACATGTTCAAGTTCGACAAGATCAGCTCGCCAAGACTTATCACCGACCTCTTCAATGTCCTCCTCGGTGAGGCGGAGGCCCAAAGGTTCTGGCAGAAGTTTAGAGAAGATTACATTACCCTCGAAGATATAAAATTCATTAAGGAACGCGGCTTCAACTCGGTCCGCGTTCCTTTTAATTACCGCCTCTTCGTTGGCAGTGCCCCTGACCATCGGCTCGAAGGACCGGGCTACGCCCTCCTTGACAGCGTGGTGAAGTGGTGTCGTGAGTTTAACCTCCCTGTGGTGCTCGATATGCACTGCGCCCCGGGGGGACAAACCGGTGACAACATCGACGACAGCCATGGCTACCCCTTCCTATTTGAATCAGAGGAAAACATCGCCCTCACTGTTAAGATATGGCAGCACCTCGCGGCACGGTACTCGAAGGAAACCATTGTTCTGGGTTATGACATTCTCAACGAACCGATAGCCCACTACTTCGACAAGGAAAAACTTAACCCCCTCCTCGAACCCTTCTACAAAAGAGTTACGGAAGCGATAAGAAAAGTTGACAAAAACCACATTATTATCCTTGGAGGGGCACAGTGGGATAGCGATTTCTCCGTTTTCGGTCCACCTTTCGATGCGAACCTTGTTTATACCTTCCATAAATACTGGACCCCCTCAACCCGCGATGTGATAATGCACTACATCGACTTCCGGGAGAAATACAATGCAGCGATCTGGATGGGTGAGTCCGGCGAAAACACCAACGAATGGATCAACGAGTTCAGGCAGACGCTGGAGCGTGATAATATCGGCTGGGCATTCTGGCCCTATAAAAAGCTCGACAGCCCCCGGGGCATCCTCTCGATAACACCTCCCGACGGATATGACTCGATCATCAATTTTGCCAAAAATTTTGATGTCTCGTATGGCTATATTCGCGATTGTAAAATTGACTACCCGAAAGTAAAAGAGATTCTGAACAATTATCTCGAAAACATAAAACTTAAAAATTGCACTGTAAACAGCGAATACCTGAAAGCCCTCGGACTTAAATGATCAAAAAGACTCTGCTCTCCCTGCCCCTTGCCCTCCTGCTTTTAACAAATATTTACGCGCAAGACCCAAACACGGTGCTTGCAGAAGCAGGGAAGGAGAAGATAACCGCTCGGGATTTTAAGATCAGATATGAACTCTCTCCATTTGTCTCAAAACAGGCAGGAAACAATACCGACTCACTTAAATCCGATTTTCTTTATTCGATGGTAACCGAAAAATTGTGGTACCTCGAAGGGCTCGACCGCGGGCTTGACAGGAACGGCGAATTCAGGTTCTACTTCAAACCGGTGGAAGATATTTTTCTCCGCGATGCCCTCTTCAGCAAGGAAGTGGAGTCAAAGATCATCCTCTCTGCCGAAGATGTGACACTTACTGTTTTCAAAGCCGGCAGAACCCTCAAAACAACTTCATTGGTTTCGGGTGATTCCGCGGTTATAAACGGACTGATCACATCATTGAAGTTAACAGGAAGTGGCAAGCTTGATTCACTTCTGGCACTTCCACGTTTTTCCGGCATTAAAAAAAGCCCGGTCGATCTTGATCTCGGCACTCTCATGGATGAAGAAGTTGAGAACCACCTTTTCAGCCTTAGGCCGGGCGAAATTTCAATCCCGGTAAAAAGTGAGGTGGGCTGGGTGATCTTTATTATTGATAACGTGGTTACAAAGGCCTTCGATCTTACCGACAAAAAACAGGTTGACCAGGCTAAACAAACCGTTAAAGACCGCCGGGCGATGCATGCCACAAGAGCCTACCTGAAACAATTGGCAGGCGGAAAAACCATTAATATTGACGAAACAGCGTTTAAATCTGTTGCCGCAAAGATTTTTGAAGCGATTTCCCACGCGCCCCTTGCTCCTGCCGGGAAGGGTGATTCATCGGTTGTCTTAAACGACGGGGACTGGAGAAAAATAAGATCGGAGCTCGGCGAGCCGGCACTTCAACAGAAATTCTTTTTTATTGATGATAACACGGTTACCGTCCGGGATTTCCTCGCGAATCTCGCGTTCGAAGAACATAAATTTACTTCACGCGAAAGGGCAGCTGTTTATCAGAAACTTAGCAGGTTCGCGAAAGATTTCGTTCAGCAACAGATTGTTACTTTCGAGGCAAAACGGCAGGGTCTGCAAAGCTCACCGGGGGTGATCAGAGACCTCGAGGGGTGGAAACAGAACCTCATGGCTCAGATGCTTAAGGTTTCGTATCTCGATTCAGTCCGGGTCGGGGAGAAAGAAATAGAAGATTATTACAGGAACGAAGTGCTGAAAGACAACGATTTCATCCTCGTGAACATCCTCCTTATGACCGTGAGCGATCTCGGGATCGTGGAAAAAACACTCGACGAATCGGGCAAAGGGAAAACCTTTGAATCAATAGTTAAAGAACTCGGCAGAACAGATACCCTCGCAAACCAAAATGGCGAGACGGGGCTGAAACCAGCCGCGTTCCTCGGTGACCTCGGTACTATCGCTGCCAAACTTGAACCGGGACAGCTTTATGGGCCCATCAAAAGGGATGGCGGTTACACCTTACTTATGGTAAAGGAGAAAAAGGAGATGAATGATTCCCTGAAAAAAGAATTTGAAGGCTCAAAATCCCTGCTTGGAAATTACCTCTTCCAGAAACGTCTGAACAACTTTATAGCGAAGAAAACCCTCGATCTCGCGTCAAAATTTAATGCCAAAGTGTATGAACAACGCCTGAAAAACGTTACAACCACCGGGATCACGATGTTTGTACATCGCCTCATGG
>JAEYUD010000090.1 GCA_023433685.1 Bacteroidota bacterium | reverse complement strand
GGTTAAAACCTTCCTGTTCTTGCCGGTGAGGGCATCCCTGTCACCCATTGCCTGGGCCACCACGAGTGTTCCGAACGACATTTTACCATCATTCTTCCCCGCTTCATCAGGGATAACTGCATCGCCTTCAATGCCCGCGATCACCTGAATAAAGAGACCATGCCCGGCGTCACCTTTGTGCAACTGACCGGTTGAGTGGAGAAATCTTGGTCCGTATCCGGTCGTCACAGCGATACGGTATTTCTTCTGAAAACTGCCTCTGATCTCTTTAAGTATTGCCTCAGTTTCAGGAGAAGATTTCACGTATGCCTGGATCGAGAGATAACTTCTGAGATCATCACCCGGGTTGCCATCGTGAAGATTCTTCATGAACTCCGCGAGCGCGGCATGAAGGGTTTTGGCTTTCAGATCCGCCACAACCTTAATCCCGTCTTCTTCAAACGCGACAACCGGTTCGGGGAGTTTACCCTCTTCACTGAACTTTTTAAGAACCGCTCGGGCTGAAATCTTTGCCGACTCAACATCCGGCTGATCGAACGGGTGAATGCCGAGGCCCCATCCGGCGATCGCTGTCGCTATCTCCCAGCGCAGAAACTCGTATCCGATATAACTCTTACCGGGCACAATGATCTCAACACCGGGGTGACCCGCTTCGACCAAAGCATCAAATTTCTTTTTCGACGGATCATCAGAAGTGTCGGAGAGATAAATAAATATCCTGTCGCCTGAATATTCAGCGGGATCAAGCACTTCTTCACCTTCAACGGGGAGAATGCCTTTGCCGATCTTTCCCGTGCTCTCCGCGATCAACTGCTCCGCCCACGGTCCAAAATGAGAGAAGACCCCGGGGGCAATAAAGGTCACTTTGTCGTAAGCAGCGGCAGCACCTCCTGACATCAGAACACCGAGCTGCGCGGGGCTTCCCCCCTTTGTTTTAGCTTCAGAAATCATGATGAAGGTTTTCTCAAGCACGTCTTTTATGTCGACACCTGTTAATGCCGCGGGAACCATTCCAAAGAGCGAGAGGGCGGAATATCTTCCTCCGATGTCGGGATCATTCAGGAAAATCTTGCGGAAACCGAGCGATCTCGCCATTTCTTCAAGTCCACTTCCCGGATCTGTGATGGCGATAAATCTTTTTTTCGCTTCGTCAACACCAAGTTTACCGGCAACCGACGTGAAGAAATATTTCATGAACGAAAGGGTCTCAACGGTGCCGCCCGACTTGGTAGAAACTATGTAAAGTGTTTTTTTACCGGCTAATTTCGACTCTTTTTCAAGAACTGCCGCGGGGTGTGTGCTGTCTAGTATCTCAAGTGAAAGGTAGCCCTCCTTCACTCCAAACATCTGGCTGAAAACTTCAGGCGCGAGTGACGAACCCCCCATCCCGAGTAACAGAGCGTTGGTGAAACCTTCGGCTTTGATCTCATCCACAAGGGCGTTTATTTCGTCAAGCGACGCGAGCGTGTTGGCGGGACTGTGAAGCCAGCCGAGCCTGTTCGATATCTCCACCGGCGACTCGTTCCAAACAGTGTGGTCTTTTGCAAATATCCTCTCCGGAACGTTTTCCGAAGCAAGTTTCTTCATCCCCTCGTTGAAGTTCTCGGCGAGAACGGTGGGTGAGCAAACAAAAGTGTTACCAGAACGAAGTATGGCAAGCGATTTCTTCTCAACCGAGCCAAGAAGTGAATCAAATGATTCTTCAAACAACCTTACACCATCGGTCTGAAGTTTGTCAGTAATGGCATTAAAATCGATGCCAAGTCCGGCAAGCGCGGCGATTTGTGCTTCAGCCTCTTCAACTCCCTTGTCAAGAGTGACTTCAAGCTTTCCATGATCGAGAAAAGCGTCGATGGTTGCCGGGGGCATGGTGTTAACGGTAGGGTTGCCGATCAGTTCATCAACATAAAGTACATCGGAGTAAGCCGGATTCTTGGTTCCGGTGCTCGCCCAAAGAACCCGCTGAGGCATGGCGCCGGCACCGGCAAGAGCGTCCCATCTCTCACCCGAGAAAAACACGCCATATTCCTTGAATGCAACTTTCGCGTTGGCAACGGCGATCTTGCCCTGAAGCTCTTTGTTACCGGCTTTTTCAAGGGCGGAGTCGCAAGCTGAATCAACACGACTGACAAAGAATGATGCCACGGAAGCCACTTTTGAAACGTCTCCTCCTTTGGCTTTCAGTATTTCAAGCCCCTCAATGTACGCCATGGCGGTTGCCACATAGCTCCCGATCGAGAAAATGAGTGTGGTATTAACCGATATTCCGTGAGAAACAAGCTCTTTTACGGCGGGGATGCCTTCTTTCGTTGCCGGAACCTTGATCATCAGGTTCGGCATCTTAACCGCCGCGTAAAGCCTGATTGCTTCTTCAACGGTATCCTTTGTTTTATACGCGAGCTTCGGATTTACCTCAAGACTGACGTAGCCATCAAGCCCTTTGGTTCTCTCAAACACCGGCAGCATCATTTCGCACGCGGTTTTAATGTCTTTTATCGCGAGCTGCTCATATATCTCAAGAGTGCTGTGTCCCTGTCTCAGGAGATCAGCGATCTCTTTGTCGTAAGCTGCACTTCCGGCGATCGCCTTGTCAAATATAGTGGGATTCGAAGTGATGCCCCTCAACCCGTCGTTGATCATCGACTGAAGTTTTCCGCCTTCGATGTAATCACGGCTGATAAAATCGAGCCATAATGACTGCCCGGATTCCGCAAGTTTTTCTATTTTACTCATCTCTATTTCCTTTGCTGATTTCAGATCAGGCCCGCGGCTATGTAGGCCGAGCCATGCAGACCCGCGCTGCTGTCTTTGATAAGGTAAACGGGAGTGTTGGCAACTATGTAACTGAGCCTCCCCTTCGCTTTGTATGCTTCGACGAAAGAACCGTCGAGAAGTTTTTCAGTGATCTTGGGTGGGATACCACCTCCGAGATAAACACCTCCCTGAGCCATCAGGGTAAGAACAAGATTACCCGCCTGCTGACCGAGCACCCGGGTGAAAAGGTCGAGCGCCATCACTGCCAGCTCATCCTTCCCCTCAAGCGCGAACTTCGAGAGCATGGCGGCAGTGTCTTCCGTTTCGATCGCTTCAAGCAGCTCCGGTGTGGGTGTAGCGGTTTTGGTCTCATACAGAAATTTAAATATTCCCCTCAGCCCAAGCCCGGAGGAGATACGTTCCACACTTACCCTGCCGTATTCGGCGATCATAAACTTCAACATCTCCACCTGAAGATCATCAACGGGGGCAAAGTCGGCGTGACTCCCCTCGGAGGGGATCACTTTGAATTTCCCATTCTCAAGAGGGACGAGGAACCCCTGACCCAACCCCGTTCCGGGAGCAAGAACTGCTTTCACGCCCACTCCGTTGGTTGGTGAACCTGGATAAAGAGTAAGTATGTCATCATCCGTTAGGAACGGTATCGCTGAGGCAAGCGCGTAAAGATCGTTAACCAGCTTAAAGTTTGGTATGCCTGTTTTTTCCTGTATTACCTTCTCATCCATCGCCCAGGTGAGGTTGGTTGAAGAGCTTATACCATCAACCACAGGACCGGGCACGCCGGCACATCCGGTTTCTATTTTATAGCCGGTATCCTTCAGAAAGTGGGTGATAATATCTTCAAGACTTTCATATTCATTCGAGTTGTAGCGCTCCGATTTATGCGCCACAAGTTTATTACCTTCGAGTGTAAAGACCGAGAGCACTGTTTTTGTGCCGCCCGCGTCGCATGCCAGTATCATTAATTTTCTCCGTAAGGTTAAATCGTTTTTGTCAGGGAAGCCTGTAGGCTTCGGTATCAAGGAACCAGTAAACGCCATCGTGAGCGTTGAACACCAATCCCGCGGGAAAGCTTTCCCTTTCCCTGTTGTCAAGTATCTTTGCCAGCACTTCCTTCTTTTCCCTGCCGTGTGCCAGAAAAATTGTTGTAAGGCTGTTGTTTATCACCTTCCCTGTCAGAGTGATCCGTTTCTGCCCCGAATAGGGGTTTTTAGCTTCCGCCACGGGAAGTGAAGCCTCCATCAGAGCGATCTGTGGCGGGAATATTGAAGCAGTATGCCCGTCGCCACCCATCCCGAGCAGGCAGATATCGAGCTGCATCTCGTCGCCGAGTTCCTCTTTCAGAAGCGAAGTGTATCTTGCCACTTCTTCTGAGGTGTTGTTCTCCCCCCGCATTCTGAATATCATCTTTTCACTTATTCCGAGCGGGTCGAGCAAAAGTTTTTTGGCGTTGCCGTAGTTGCTTTCAGGGTCGGAAGGGGCAACACATCTTTCATCAACCCAGAAGAATTTTACTTTCTCCCTCCAGGCTGCGTCGCCGTATGACTCAACCAATACCCTGAACAGCAGCGAGGGGGTTGACCCTCCCGAAAGAGCGATTGAGACATCCGGTTTGGTTTCAAGAAGCCTCGTGATCTCACGATCGAGAAGCGCGGCGCACGCGGCAGCCGACATTTCAGGATCAGGGTATATTCTGATTATATCCTTCATTTACAGCTCGCAGAAATTTTCGTCGTCAGTCAGGTTCCTGCACGGGTAACGCCAGCTCTGACCGTTGGTGTTTAGAAGGGTATCCGCCTCAACGGGGCCCCAGGTGCCGGCAGGATAACCAAAAATTTTGAGCGCGGGGTCATCTCTCCAGGCGTTTAGCACGGGATCAATGAACTTCCAGCACGCCTCAAGGGCATCACCACGGGTGTAGAGGGTTGAGTCGTTCATCATGCAGTCGTAGATCAGCCTCTCATAAGCTTCAGGCAGCCGCCCTTCGCTGTGCTCCGAATAGTGAAAGTCAAGCGAAGCGTTCTTTACGGTGTATCCCGCTCCCGGCTGCTTCAGCGCGAACCGGAGGAGTATCCCTTCATCGGGCTGAATTCTGATTATCAGTTGATTTGTTCCCGATTCATCGTCAAATATGCTCCTGAACAGACGGTGAGGGGTGTTTTTAAACCTTACAACTATTTCCGTCACCCTGGTCGGAAGTCGCTTTCCTGTTCTGATATAGAACGGTATCCCGCCCCAACGCCAGTTGTCGATAAAGAACTTCAATGCCACGAAGGTTTCCGTTCTTGAAGCGGGATCAACCCCTTTTTCTTCACGGTAGGCTTTCATCTTCTCACCTTTGATAGTGGAACCGATGTATTGCCCGCGGATCACATTCTTCCGGATATCTTCAGGCGTGTAGGGTTTAATCGACTGAAAAACCTTTACGGTCTCGTTGCGGATCGAGTCAGCATCGAACCCCGCGGGGGGCTCCATCGCGGCAAGAGCGACAAGCTGCAAAAGGTGATTCTGCACCATATCTCTAAGCGAGCCGGCAGTATCATAGTAGCCTCCACGGTTCTCAACACCGATGCTTTCAGATGATGTCACCTGAATATGGTCGATGTAGTTCCGGTTCCAAAGCGGCTCAAATATTCCGTTCGCGAAGCGAAAAACGAGAATATTCTGTGCTGTCTCCTTGCCGAGGTAATGGTCGATACGGAAAAGCTGGCTCTCGGCAAAGTACATCCGGAGCTTTGCATTAAGGTTACGCGCAGTTTCAAGGCTGTAGCCGAAGGGCTTTTCTATCACGAGCTTCTTCAGTCCGCCATCAGGTTCATTATGGTTTAGTCCCGCCGCGGCGAGCCCCTCGGCAACACTTTCATATAACAGTGGGGGTGTGGCAAGGTAGAAGATATACTTCCCCTTTACCTGAAAATTATGATCGATCAGACGCAGCCTCTCCCTCAATGCATAGTACCCGGAAGGATCAAGCGGGTCGAGGGGCATGTAGTGGATCGATGAGAGGAACTCCGGATCGTAATCCCCTCCTTTTATCTTTAACTTCTCACGGAATTCATCGTCTGACATCACAGTACGGCCTGTACCGAGCACGGCAAAGTTTTCCGGCAGAAGCCCCCTGTTTTTCAGGGCAAACATCGCGGGGATCAGTTTCCGCTCGGTCAGGTCACCGGAGGCACCGAATATCACCAAAACCTGATTGTTCGGCACGGTGCTATTCCTTCGTCTTCATTTCGTGACCGCCGAACTTGTTCCTGAGAGCCGAGAGGGTCTTCATCGCGAAGCTCTCATCCTGCCTGCTCTGGAACCTGTTAAAAAGGGAGGTGGTGATAACGTGAGCCGGCACATCAAAATCTATCGCGGTCTGCACTGTCCATCTTCCCTCTCCACTGTCTGCAACGTAATCTTTTACCTTTTCAAGTTTCGGGTCTTCTTTGAAGGCAAGATTCGCGAGGTCAAGGAGCCATGAACGGACAACACTTCCGTGCTGCCAGATACCTGTCACTTTTTCAAGATCAATGTTGAAGGGCGACTTCTCCATTATCTCAAACCCTTCGGCGTAAGCCTGCATCATGCCGTATTCAATTCCGTTGTGCACCATTTTTACAAAGTGCCCTGCTCCGCTTGTACCGCAGTAAGCGTGACCGCCAACAGGGGCAAGGGTCTCGAGAACCGGCAAAATATGGTCGACAGCCTCTTTTTTTCCGCCGTACATAAGGCAGTAGCCGTTTTGGAGGCCCCACACGCCGCCGCTTGTTCCGCAGTCAAGATACTCGAAACCAAGGGCTTCAACACGCGCGTTGCGTGCCTGGGTGTCGCGCCAGTATGAATTGCCGCCGTCTACTATGATGTCACCGGGGTTGAGGTGCTTCACCACTTCATTTATGTTATCGTCAACTGCCTGACCCGAGGGAACCATCAGCCAAACGACTTTTCTTCCTTCAAGTTTTCCGCAGAGATCTTCTATCGAGGTTGAACCAACAGCGCCTTTCGCCACGGCTTCTTTTATTTTTCCTTCCGACCTGTTATAAACCACCACTTCGTGACCACCAAGTAAAAGCCTTTCGACCATGTTGGCGCCCATCTTGCCAAGACCTACGAATCCAATTTTCATCTTTTTCTCCATTAGCTTATTATATGATCAATTTCCATAAATGGTCAGTTTCGGAGCCCGGGGCCCGTCAATTTTCTTAAGATTGTCAAAAGCATTTTCATTAAGACGGTAGAACCTGAACCCGAGGAACTCCCAGCCGCCTTTCTTTTTCTTTTTTTCCTTCCACTCATTCCAGTACGAAAGCACTGTCTGTGTTTTTACAACCGGATCTGAAGAGTGCATAAAATTAACCGTGCCGTCTTCTTCAACAGAGATGAGCCCAACGTGGCCAACCCAGGGTTCACCGCCGGGGTATGACCTGACAATATTCACAAAATCACCCGTTTTCAGGTATGGAAGAACCTTGTAAACCGAATCACCGGGGATGTAGGTCCACTCGATCTTCTCTTTAGGGATGTTCTGCCCGATACCGTGCTTCTTAAAGAATTTAGCGCGGTCGATCTCCGAGGTGACTTTTTTCACGTCACCCCCGCCGATCTCATTGGTGATCTCGGTGATCAGCCAGTCGTTGTTCTTTACCCAGTCGGCTTCCGTGTAGTGATTCCGAGTTAGCATCCCGATCTCGCCGTTCTTGTAGCGGATACGCTGAAGCATCGCGAAGAATTCTTTCCAGTCGTGGCTGAGTGCCATGGCATACATGTGCTCGCTGAAGACCACGCAATCGCTCTGTTTCAGATTAAACAACGGTTGTTTGTCTTTAATTTCAAACGGATACTCACCCAGGAGGTAGATATCATAGTTCTGCCCCATCGCCTGTTTAGCGAGCATCTGTACCCTTTTTCTTAGGTCGGGCACCCTTTCCTGAAGGAAACCGATGTATTTGTCCACGTCCTCTTCGCTGAAGGTAAAGAGGGGTTTTTTCATCAGCTGTTTAATATCTTTTGGGATATTTGAAGTGTCAGTTCCTGCCGGCAGTCTCAGGTCGATCTTCACTTCCGCCGGGGCTTCCTTCTTCCCTTTGTTGTTGTTATTGTTAGTGTTCTTGTTTTTGTTCTTCTGAGGGAAGACCGAGATCATGACGCTCAGAACTATCAAGACAAAATATTTAAACATTTAATTCTCCATTTATTGGGGTGGATACAATGAGAGGATACCGCTTATAGTCGACTTTAATATATCGCGGGGGTTTTGTTCCTTCCCCACGAACTTGGAGTCCCAGCCGCGCCTGATATCCTGACCAGTGCCGGCATCGATCATGTCGATAACAATAAGCCCCTTCACCGCGAAGAGGGGTTCCTCTTTGGTTGACCAGAATCCTTTCCAACGCTCAAAGTTCACACTACCGTACGAGGTCTCCACTTCCGTTTCGGTGTAGAATGTCACCACGAAATCATGCACTTCATTTCCGCGGATGAATCCTTTTTTCTGCATGACAGAATCTATTTCAGCCGCTATGGTAGCTGCCAGAACGGGCGAACTCCCTTTCAGGGCGGTGCTCGGGTAGATGGTGTAGACTTTCAGTTTTGAAAAGTCTGTCTCTTTTAAATACGCGCTGTCACTCGTCACCGTCCCGCAGGAGGAGAAGAGGATAACCGACAGCAAGGGTAAAACATACTTTATTAATTTCATATTAAACCGTTTTCAATAATCAAATACGAACATCGCCGCGAGTTTGTCTGACACGGTGAATATCTTTCTCTTTTCGGGATCAACGCAGACCCCTTCGAGTTTCTCAATCTTAAGCTTGTATTTTTTGATGATCTCACCCTCCCTGCTGCAACGGGCAACAAACTCACCTTTGTCGGAGAGTATCCATAATTGGTTCGATCTTTCATCATACCAGATATCACTGATATCGGGGAACTCCTTCCCGGCTTTTATCTCACGTTTCACTTCGAAAGTGGTGGCATCAACTTCTATCAATCTGCGGGGTTTCTTCTCCTGCGCGAGAATGAAAATATTCTCCTGTTTGACATAAGCGATCCCTTCAAGCCCCGAATTGCTCTTCATTTCAATATCGATGTGCTGGTCGCGCAGCACTTCACCCGAAGTTGTCACGAACATCACCGCGTGTTTTCCCTCACGCGTGAGGGCAAGGGTTGTGTCGTTGTAAACCGTTATCCCCTCAAAATCGACATCTTTCAGGGTGAATTTCTTGATCAGCTCACCGGTGAACGATATCTGCGCCACTTCGCCTGTGCGGTCACTTACCGTCCAAAGACTTTTTCCATCCGCGGAGAAACAGAGACCCGAGGGTTCTGGCACGGCAATATCGTAGTATTCCAGCGGTTTCTGCTTGCCCGCGAAAACGTAGAACAGAAGAAAAACCGCCACAGCCAGCGCCGTGAGCGATGCTCCAATTATCAGTGTGGGTCGTTTCATACAATATCAAATATCAAACTTTTAAAATAAGCAAAATCAGGGAGATGGGAAGTTGAGAAGGAGAGAACCTGAGAACCTAAGAACCTAAGAACTTAAGAACTTAAGAACTTGAGTGCGCCGCGGCGCATTGAGAACGGGAGAACCTAAGAACTTGAGAACTTAAGAACTTATGAACTTGAGTGCGCCGCGGCGCATTGAGAACCATTAGTTCGGAAAGATTCATAAGGTGGAAAAACAATTTAACGCTAATACCTCATCGCTTCAGCGTTGTGAATATGAGATTTCACAAAACAAACCGCCCTTTAGGGCCGTGGGTTGTCTGGCTTGCCCTAAAGGGCATATATATTTTTCCCATGACCTTATCACAAACCTGAAGGTTTGTGCTATTGTTATTTTTTTAGTGACAATTCATCCGGTCCACAAGCCTGAAGGCTTGTGGCTCCAACTCATTTATATGTCCGGCCAACAAACCTGAGGGTTTTGAGGGCGTCGAACCAGATATCTTTCTGGCGGAGGAGTTGCTGCGGGGTCTTGGAGGTGGCGTGTATTTGCGCCATCGCGCGAGAGAAATTGTACAATTCGAGGAATCCGGATATCCAGGGATCAAGGTGTTGGATCGCCCGGATCAACTCTTCCGCGGAATTATGATAATAATGATAGACTTCCATGAAATGCTTCAACGGGATGAACGCCTCGCGGGGGTATGGCTTGATGATCTCCCCGGTTTCGGCTCTTTTTGTCATTGCCTTGCCGGTTCCGAATATCACACGGTCGCTGGGGCGGTTTGAGGGAAAAACGAGTGCGGGTTCAACCTTGCGTACCGGCGCGACCTTAGCCAATGCTTCGAGGAAATAAAAATCTTCCGCGGCACGCCTTGTGTTCATTCCACCGGCTTTAACGTACGTCAAAACATTACAAACCATGGTCGAACCGATAAAATGATACGCATAGGGTGAACCGGCATACTTTAAACCATCCGTGTACGACCTCAGCCACGCTTCGTATTCCTTTATCGCGCCGGCATGCACGGGATCATCACATCTGTGTTCATACTCAAGAACTGCTGCCGCGCACCCTTCACGCGCAAGCGAAACAAGCACACGGAAATAGTCCGGCGACACTTCACAGTCGGCATCGAGGGATACAAGCAGGGAAGTGCTGCTTCTCTCCGGACCGGTGAGCCCTATCGCCGCGTCGAGCCCGGCCTTCCGCGGAAAACCGGCGCCCGCATATTTCGGCGGCACCTCAACTCCCGGTGTGAAGAGATCAAGGATGGCAATCGGCAATCTGTTCTCATCACCCGTCTTCTTCAGCCACTCAAATGTTTTGAGGCTTTTTAACTTTTTCTCTTCAGAAGCATCTTCAGGGTGATTTACAACAAAAAGAAGGGCAACGCTTCCGTTTTCGCTTGGTTCAGCCTTAAGTAGTGATTCATACAAGGTTGGGAGGTTCTCAAGTTCGTCGTAGCACGGAACCACAACAACCACTTCGCGGTAGCCGGTGAAATTCAGGTACACCGGCTGAAAGTGAAAACCCCGTTTGCGAAGGTAGCTCGAAACGGGGTCTTTTGAATTATTCAACTATCGCGAATCCCGATTCCTCAAGAAGCGCCTTAACTGTCGCCGTATCCTCGGGCGGTATCCAATTCACATTGATGTAGTGCTTGTCAAGTTTCGAGATGCCGGTCATCTGCTTTTTGGCGTACTCGTTAATCGCGGAGATAAGTTTCTGGATCATGTCGTTCTTCGAGAGTTCAGAGCGGAGATATCTCCCCGCGATCTTGTACTCGAGCCCGAAGTATTCGAGGCGCTGTTGGGTTATACCTGAATTCATCAGGTTCCGCACCTCATCCACGAGACCGTTACGAAGCCTTTCGGCAAGACGGAGACGGATCCTTTTGTAATACTCTTCACGTGATACCTGCGTGGCGATCACGAGGGGGTTTAACTCGACCGGTGGATGGACGAGACCGTTCTGTTTTTCAACTTCCGAACTCTCACGGGCTATTACAAGTGCCTTCGCGGTCTTCATCTTGTCTTCAAGATCGGTACGGTTGTGAAGAAGCGGATTAAGTTTCTTCAGCTCTGCGATCATTTCCTCGTGATCGAACCTCATCATTGCCTCTGTCTTCATTTCAAGGTCGTCAACCTTTGCCATGGGATAGCGCATGAATAGAGCTGTATAATATAGATAACTGCCACCACAAAGAACGGGCACCTTGCCGCGGGCTTTGATGTCGTCGTAGCTGTTATAAAAGTCCTCGAGGAAGCGGAAAACGCTGTAGTCTTCCCGGGGGTCAAGGATGTCAATCAAATGATATGGAATTTTCCCCTTCCTTGTATTATAGGCATCGAGATCTTTCCCGGTGCCGATATCCATACCTCTGTACACCTGTCTTGAGTCGGCAGAGATGATCTCTCCATCGACCATTTGAGCTATCTTCACGGCGAGGTTGGTTTTTCCTGTCGCGGTAGCCCCGATTACTGCAATATAGTCATAGTTCATACGGGTAAGGCTATTATTATTTCTGTTCCTTGGTTTCTGGATGATTCGAGGTAGATGTAACCTCCATGTTCTTTAATAATTTTGTTGGCGATCGGAAGACCGAGCCCCACCCCTGTTTTTCCAAAAGTATAGAAAGGCTCGAATATCTTGTCACGGATATCGAAGTGTATCCCCGGACCGGTATCCCTTATCGAGATCAGTATATTCGACTCGTTCGCGGAAGTGGAGAAATAAACCTTTCCACCCTCCGGCATTGCATCAAAAGAGTTCTGTGTAATCAGTGTAAGGGCATGGATGAAGAGTTCCCGGTTGAAGAACATCACCATATCCGCCTGATATTTCCGCAGAAGTGTAACCTCGCGCTGTTTGGCGGGTTCAGATATTTTAACTAAAAAGTCGTCAAGGAGTTCACTTACCAAATACGGCTGCTTTGTAAAACCTGATATTTTCCCCACGAAGAACTGGATAGAGTCGAGGAATCCCTTCAGACCCGATGCCCTCTCCCTGATAATGTCAAACCCGAATCTCACCTTCTCGGAGAGTTTACCCCGATCGAGGGTTTCACTTACTGAAAGAATTGTCTCAACGGCCATTCTTATTTCCGAGCCGAAAAAGGCGGTGTACTTCTGAAGGTCTTCATACTTCGCGGTGAGTGAGGTCTTGCCGGCGGTGACCTTCTCAAGAATTCCGGAAGCGGCCTTCGTGATGTCTGATAAAACCAGCACATCCGAAGATGAGAACCTTCCGTTAACTGACGAGAAAAATATAAAACATCCCGTTACACGCTGAGCCGAATCGGTTAACGGATAGTATAAAAGCGATGAGGGGATATCCCTCTGATCAACGTTTTCAAGTCCCTCTATCATCCCTGAACCGTCAAGATCGAAGAGCGTCACAGGCTCTTTCATGGTAATAAGCTCGTAGGCGATCTTCTCCCTTACCGCGAAATTTGTATCAGACTCTTTCTGACCACCCGCCGGGGTGAGAAATCCACCGTCGAACACGAACATTACAAACTCCCGTGCTCCCACTATCGCCGGCAGATCGTTCTTCAACGCGTCATAGATGTCACCGGGCCTGTCCGCCG
>JAEYUD010000238.1 GCA_023433685.1 Bacteroidota bacterium | reverse complement strand
CCGCGGTCGAGTTAACGAACCTTTCGGGGTCGTAATTCTCCGACGGAGGTACAATTTTAATATTATTGGGGTCCTTTTTCAGGATGGCGCAATAAGTCAGATCCTGAATTATCTCATCGGGATCGTAGGGTGCAGATGGTTCGCCTGATTCAAAGGTCGATTCGCGTCCGAACCGGAAAGGGAGACCCGCTTTGTAGAGTACGTCGCCGTATTCGGTGGCTTCGATGGTTATTTCGGCATTGATAAGAACCTCTGAACTTCCGAACTTCTGAACTTCAGTATCTCCGGAGTTCCGGGGTTCCGGGGTTCCGGAGTTCTGTCGTTCTACAACCGCGCCTTTGATGTTGTTGGCATCTTTGATAACGGAGACGAGTTTAGTGTTGTACCAGATGGTGAGGTTTTCGCCTGCTGAGGCGATGAGCTCATCGAGGGCCTGTTTGCCGACATGGGGCTCGAAGCAGGTGAGGCTGATCCATCCCGTGAAGGTTTTATCGGGACCGCCGTAGTGGTCTTCGATCTTCTTGCGGAATTCACCGAAGAGGCCGCCGCCAACTGCATATTTATTGCCGTCAAACGCGGTAACTCCCGCGGCGAGGAACATTCCGCCCGCCATTGATGATTCTTCAACCACGAGGGTTTTGATCCCCATTCTTGCAGCCTGTATTCCGGCGCAGATGCCCGAGGCACCGCCGCCGATTATCAATAATTCTGTTTTCACTTCTATCCTTTTATCTTGTCAGAGTAGAGTTCAAGTTCAGTAAGCTCGAAGATTATGTGTCCCGCGGTGATGTGCCCTTCCTGGATGCGTTGAACATTCCCCGAAGGGATAACGATCGCCACATCAACCAATGGTTTCAGCTTTCCACCGTGACCGCCGAGCAAACCGATCACTTTCATCCCTTTTTTGCGTGCCATTTCAACTGCTTTTATCACATTCGGTGAGTTGCCGGAGGTTGAGATGGCGTAAAGAACGTCTCCTTCCGCGCCGAGAGCCTCAACATTGCGGGCGAAGACATTGTCGAAACCGATATCGTTTCCGCCTGCGGTGAGATTCGAAGTGTCGGTGGTAAGAGCTATTGCCGGAATTGCCGGTCTGGTCAGTTCATGGTTCAGACGGATCACGAACTCTGTGGCGAGGTGCTGGGCATCGGCGGCACTTCCACCGTTCCCGCAGAGGAGGAGTTTTTTGCCATCCCTGAACGACGAAACCATCAGGTTGATCGCTGCGAGGATGTCTTCACCGCAGGCGTCTATCATGTCGAGCTTCGTCTGAGCGCTTTCATTCAGCGAGGCTACAAGGAAATCTTTCTTGATCATGTTTTCCATAATTTATTTTGTTTCAATTTACAAACTTAACTGTTTTGCACGGTTTAGACGCACCATTTCCGCCCGAATTGAACATTACAAACCTGACCGGTGTTACAACATTGTATTTACTTTTTGCCGGAAATCAAAACGCCCGGCACGGGGTCTGTGGAATTAATTAACCACTCACCTCTAACCACTAACCACTACAAAAATGGCAATCTTTTTCTTGGTATTCTTCCTCGTTTACGGCTCTGCCAATCTCTATGTTTACCTGAGGGCTCTGCAGGCGATAGAGGTGGCACCACTTTACCTTAAAATCGTTTTTTCTGTGATCTTCATTCTGGGTGCGTCAGGATATGTTCTTGTGAGGGTTTTCGACTGGGATAACTGGCTTTACGATATTCTCCATTTCTGGGGAGCCCTCTGGTTCGCGATACTTCTGTATGCCTTTATGGCAGTCTTTTTGATCGATATCATAAGGCTGATCGACAGATTTTTCCCTTTCATCCCCTACAATATTTTGGGAGGTGTGGCTACGTTCAAACTCGCCGCTTTCGGCCTGGTGATGATCTATCTGCTCTTGGTTGTGGGCTACGGCTTCTACAACGCCGGGAATATAAAGGTTAAAACCCTTGAGATCACCCTACCGAAGAAGGGAAGTAAACTTGACAGCCTGAACGTCGCGTTCCTCTCCGATACCCATTTCTCGCCGATCTCAGGTTATGCCAAAGCTGAACAGATACACGGAATTCTCACCGGACTCAATCCTGATCTTATTCTGATGGGTGGTGATATTATTGATGACAAGGCGCACCACCTCATAAGGCATGAAATAGATAAAAAACTTAAAGAATTTAAGGCGCCGCTCGGTGTGATCACAATTAACGGAAACCATGAGTTCATCAACGGGTACAAAGAGAGCACGGGATTCATAAAAAACTCCGGAATCACGCTCCTTTCCGACTCGGTGGCGGTCATTGACAGCGCTCTGGTTATAGTTGGGAGGGAAGACCTTTCAATAAACCGTTTCGTGGAGAAACAGCGGAAAACCCTTCCTGATCTTATGGAAGGTGTGAAACAGCTTGATCTTCCTGTTATCCTTCTCGATCATCAACCTTTTGGGCTTGAGCAGGCAGAGCAGAACGGGGTCGACCTCCAGCTTTCGGGGCATACTCATAACGGTCAGCTCTTCCCCGCGAATCTGATAGTGAAGCGAATTTACGAGCAGCCCTGGGGTTACCACCGTCGCGGTAAAACACAGTACTATGTATCATCAGGCGCGGGTGTGTGGGGTCCTCCCGTAAGACTGGGAAGTGACTCGGAGATAATCCTGCTGAAAATAAAGTTCGAGTAACACGGTAAAAACCGCGGCGCGATTTGTCTGAAAGTGAAAAATTCAATAGTTTGGTAAAAACTATAATGGATTTTTCATGTTCGCGTCGCGGTTTGCCCTAATCGTATTATTTACTCTTTTTACCACCGGAATATCCGCTCAAAGCCAGCTCACGGCAAAGCTTGAGGCGATAAAAAGCAACAGGGGAGTGCTGGGGATGTCGGTTACCGTAATTAAGAATGAGGGGATCTCATACTCCAAAGGATTCGGGATAAGGGATGTCGCCCGAAACCTGCCGGTTAACGACAGCACCATCTACCGGATAGCCTCAATTTCGAAGATGATCTCCGCGATCGCCATGATGCAGCTTTACGACCGCGGGCTCGTCAACCTCGATGCCGATATTTCAAACTACCTCGGCTACCAGCTCCGGAATCCATTCTTCCCTAATGATGTGATAACGATCCGGAAAGTGATATCCCACACCGCGAGCCTCCGGGATGGAACAGGCTACGACGGGTTCCTCTCGGGCACCTTCAACCAGAATCCGCCACCTGACCTCAGAACATTGCTTCTTCAGGGGGGTGCATACTACACTTCAGACATGTGGAGCAGTTCAAAACGGCCTTCCGACAATTACTTCCAATACGCCAATATCGATTTTGGGGTCATAGGTACACTTGTTGAGAAAATATCGGGCAAGAGGTTCGATATTTTTTGCCGCGAAAACATCTTTCTTCCTTTGGGTCTCGACGCGAGTTTTAATTTGCAGGATATTGTTGGCTTCAACAATCTCGCGGTGCTCTACCGGAAAAGCGGCGGGCAATGGGTGGCGCAGGCTGATAATTACAACGGTGTGAAACCTCCACCGCGTGACCTTTCATCATACGTAATTGGCACAAACGGGGTGATCTTCGGTCCGCAGGGCGGGCTTCGTGTTTCAACCAATGACCTTTCAAAAATTATCGCGATGCTGATGAACAATGGCATTTACGGTATCACACGGATTCTCAGCGACACCACTTCGGCACGGATCAGACAGATGAACTGGATATTCAACGGCTCGAACGGCGACAATTATTACGGTATTTTTAACAGCTACAGTTACGGGTTGCACAAGACCACGGAACTGCTGCCGAACCAGACACTTTACGGTCACCCGGGTGAGGCGTACGGTTTGATCAGCGATGCCTACTTCTCATTCGATAACCGTTTCGGCATTGTTTTCGCCACCAACGGCGGTCAATGGGGTACGGGCAACTATAGTGGCTGGTATAACGTTGAGGAAGATGTTTTTCAGGCGTGCCTCTCAGAGTTGAACAACCTCACGGGAATTGAGTCTACAGGGGAATTGCCGCTATCCTTCACACTTATGCAGAACTATCCGAATCCGTTCAATCCGGCGACCACAATCGCATTCACCCTTCCTGAGGCATCATACGCGAAGCTTTCTGTATTCAGCATGACAGGTGAGGAAGTAGCTGTGCTTATCGATTCCACACTTGCCGCGGGCTCCCATAACTCCGTTTTTAAACCGAAAGACCTCCCTTCGGGCATATACCTCTACCGCCTCACGGTTCTTGATAACGCCGGCAGGATGAACAGCATGCAGAAGAAGATGGTTTATTTGAGGTAGGGGTTAGGGATAAATTATTTTTTGTCGTAAAAAAATACTATATTTGCGACAAGTAACAATCATTAAACATGACCCAAAGCATTGAATCAAAAATAGTTAGAAGGATTGTGAGATCATCGGTAAAGAAAGTATTCTTTGCTACTGACTTCGTTGATCTTGGCAGCGGAAAGGCGATCAACAAGGCGCTTGAGCGACTTTCCGTTGCCGGCAAACTGCACCGTGTCAGTCACGGAATATATATTCCCATTTCAGCAAAAGCATCTGATTTTCCCCATACACCTGATATCGATGAAATAGTCCTTTCCATCGCGGCGCGTGATAAAGCCAGACTTCTCCCCACCGGGAGCTATGCCCTCTACAAACTGGGACTGACCACCCAGGTCCCGATGCGCATTGTTTATTACACCGACGGTTCACCGAGGAGACTCAAGATCGGGAACTATCAGATCACTTTTAAGAAAGCCTCCGCCAAGAGACTCGCGTTAAAAGGGCAGTTAAGCAAATTAGTAATTCAGGCACTACGGGACATAGGAAAATCTGAGGCTTCAGGGGAGATGATCGCAAAACTCAGGGAAAGGCTCAAAGGTGAGGATCCCGTTTTGATCAAACATGACCTGGCACTTGCTCCTGAGTGGATCAGGAAATTGCTTGGAAATGGAGAGGTGAGGTAATTAGATGTCTGACATAAAATTCAACCACCTCGAGAAATGGTTTGAGCTCTCCGACGCAGAGAAAGGAGAAATATATACCCGAGTTGCATTTGCAAAAGGGCTGCCTTCTATGGCAATAGAGAAGGACTGGTGGGTCGTCAATTCACTCGCGGTGGTTTTCTCCCTTGAAATTTCTCCATTCCTTCTCTTCAAGGGTGGGACGTCCTTAAGTAAATGCTGGAAACTTATCGAAAGATTTTCCGAGGATATTGATTTATTGGTGGACAGAAGATTTTTCGGATTCGCCGAAGATCTGGAAAGATCAGAAATACGGAAACTTAGAAAAGTATCTTGCAGGTATCTTACAACTGAGTTTGTTGAACTTTTACAGAGGAAGTTTGATGAGGTTGGATTTAAAGATGTTCAGGTTCTGGCGAGGAAATTCCCAAACCATGATCAGGATCCAGTGATAATTGAAATATACTATAAAAAATTGGTTGAACAAGATGATTACACGAAGCCCGGAATTATCCTTGAGATCGGGAGCAGATCGTTAAGAGAACCTTTCTCGAAAATGCCGGTAATTTCCTTTGCCACAGAAGAGAAGGCTTCATCCGGTTTAACAAAAGAAGATATCAGTATCCCGGCTGTTAATCCGGAAAGAACCTTCCTTGAAAAGATATTCCTGATTCATGAAACGTTAGCCGGAGAATATGATCCAATTAAGTCAAATCGAATGAGCAGGCATTTGTATGATCTGGTAAAAATCAACAAAACACAATTCGCGTCTATTGCATTGGGAGCGACAGAACTGTACTCCACAATTGTTGAACACAGAAGCAAGTTTACCCGGATATCCGGAATAGACTACTCGAAACACCAACCGTCACAAATAGTATTGATTCCCGGTGAACAGGTCTTAAAGGTTTGGAAGAGTGATTACGAAAAAATGAGGGAGTTTATGATATTCGGGGAGGCCCCGACTTTTAATGAACTTATCCCGGAATTGAGATCGCTTCAGCAGAAGATCAACAACCTTCCGGATGTTAAACTACATTTTTAGAATTAAATGGCCTCCGGGACCGTTCGATTAGTTGAATGACCTCTTAAACCTCTCAGTCATAATCTTTAAATAACCTTCCTTCTGCTGATCCGACAGGAAAGACAGGCCGACAAGTTCTTCCCACAAACTTCGAAGTGAGTAGAACCTCTCATGTATCGTCTCCTGCTGTTTGGGAGAGATGCCAAGGGAACCGGCAAACGCGGTGAAGTCCTCCATTTTGAACCTGCTCTTCTTGCCGTTCATGGTTAACGCGAATTCTTCATTGTCATCAGGTATCAACAGTTTTGTGTTAAGCAGGTCGTATGCCGGGGAGAGACGGAGCTCATTTCTGATGTCACGGATCAGAGAGAAATTCTTCAGGTGCATGTCAGAGTTACCCGTAAGGAAGCAGAAGAGGTTTAGCTCATAAAATCTCAGGCAATCGTCTCCAACATGGCTGGAATACTTCTTTATAAGCTTTCCCACTTTCTCCAAGGAACTCCTGTACTTCCGTGAGGTGGAAACTTCAGCCAGTTGAGCCATATCCTCCATGTGGAGTTTGATGCCTTTATCGCGGTCGAAGCGGGTAGATATATACGCCGGTTCATCCGCGGCGAACGGCACCAGAGAATGTACAGCTGTTCTGATACCACTCATCTCAGCCAGGCGCATCGTCAGGTCTTCGTTGGCAGTAACGCCCGGATATATCTTCACAGGGGGTTTGAAAACATACTTTCCCCAGAGCCCGACCACGGTAAGACGCCTTTTCTTTCCGGAAGACCGTTCCTCGTCAAGTGACAACTTCGGCTGAACGCCTGTTATGCCTTTATGCCGGCCAAGGAATTCCCTTGCCAGTTCATTGATCAACTCCGGCGTGAAGTTAAATTCAGGGGGTTCGGGTGTGCCGAATATTTTCCGGCTGCACTTCGCGTGAAAAGGCTCCGCCTCATCCGCGAGCGGAAGGTAACAGAAATAACATTTATCAGATGTCATCGCCTGCCTCCTTCTCCGGAACAATGGTGACCGCACCGATCGTGTCCCCGCAGAATTCCAGCAGCAAACCCATCCGGTCATTCGGGTTAAGTTTCCAGTTAATTGTTGCGATGTCGAGCAACCACCCTTCCGGTATCAGTCCATCGAAAAAGGGGAAAAGCTCTCTCGAGACATATTTATCCCGGGTAAGGGGGAGTGTCAGGCTTACGGGAAGTGGAGTTTCGGAGTTGAGGTAATCCCCGTTATACGAAAAGGTGTACCCCTCCTCGCTTTCCTCCAACACTCCGGCGAGTGTATCGCGGAAATAGACCTTGCCTCTACGGTGCATTTCTGTCCTCCTCGCTCAGCGGCACGGGCCCGAGTTTATGGCCGAACATGAAGAGAACCCGGTTCACGCTCTCCATTTGCAGGTTCGATTTTCCCTGCTCGAGGTCGCGGAGGAAGCGGAGGCCGACACCGGCGCGCTTGGCGAACTCAACCTGGGTATAGCCGAGATAGTTGCGCTTTCTCTTAACGAATTCGGAGAGTTTCTCGTTTTGCGGTTCGTTCGTTTTCATAACTCGCAAAAATATACCATTTCGGGTATAAAATCAAGTGAAAAAGGTAAAAATATACCCGATATGGTATAAAAAAGAGAAAATAAAGGAATTTATACCCTAAAGGGTATAAAATTTCCGGTTAGAACAGGCTATGTTGGTGCTTACCAACTACCTCACCACAACCAATTTCTGCACCGCCCGTTTTCCGGAATGTATAGCCTGAAGCAGGTAAATACCTGAAGCGAGATCCTTACCATCCACGGTGAACTCGTGCGTTCCGGCGGATTGGGAGCCGCTGAATACTTCCCTCACGAGAGAACCTCTTGAATCGAAGAGTGAAAGTTTCAGATCGCCTGAAGCGGGGAGATCGACTTTAATTGTGGTCGTCGAACTACCGGAGAGTGACCCTGTTGAGAAGGGATTTGGCCACGCCGGGCTGATGCTGAAGGTACCGGGTGTAGCAGCAGGGGTTTCGGATTCCACTCCCACCAAAGAGAGGGGTATCTTAACCGAGCGGATCTGATAGATGCCGGTGGTGTTATCCATCCACATCGGGTGGAGGGTGTTGCCGCGATAAACAATTGAAATATTGTCACCCTGATACCCCTGACCGAGCCCGCCAATGGGTGAGGGTTTGAAGTTCATGTCAGAAATCTCAAATTCCGTCCAGGTATTTCCACCGTCAAGTGACCGGGCGAGGAAAACCCCTGCCGAGTCGGAAGTGGTGGCGCGGTCATCGTAGTAGATCACATTCAATCCGCCAAGGTCATCCACAACAACTGCGGGGAAATATTGAGTTTTCCCGTTATTTAGAGGGTCCTGGTTCACACGTATACCGGCCGACCAGGTTGCGCCACCGTCAGTTGAGCGGTTAAGAATAATGTCCGGGTCACTTCCCGCCACGGCGGTGTTCTTCTGTGTGGTTATCACATAAAGCCAGCCATCACGCTGTCCTCCGGAGTTATCAATAACAAGTTGTGGGTTGCTGTTTACCCGGATGTTCTGCTTGTTGGCGAGGACACCCTGAATTCCGTTGGTAACGAAGGCATTCTCGGTAACACTCCACGAAGCCCCTCCATTGGTAGACTTCGCGAATCCTGTGTATTTTTCCGTAAATGGTGAAGCAGGTGCCACGGCTGCCCATGTAAGATAGACGGTTCCGTCTTTACCGGTGGTGATACTTCCGCCATAATTTCTGTCGACAGGAGAGTTGATCTGCCTGACTTCCGACCAGGTCTGTCCACCGTCATCTGTATAGGAGAAGACAGTAGGAAATGGAGGACTGTATCTTACCCAAGCGGCATAAACCCTTCCGTAGTAAGTGCTTGCCGGTGAATTATCAGCGCCGAGCCATGCTCTCTCCAACTCAACAGTGGTGATGGTTTTCGCGTTCGACCAGGTTCTTCCCTGATCGGTTGAACGGTGGGAGTAGAGCCCGTAGAGGGGGATCTTCCCGTTGCGGGTGATAATAAATGTACCGTTTTTGTCGATGGCAATTCCCGGGTCACCGCCGTGAAACGCGATCGAGGGCCCGCCTGAACAGGTATCACTTCCGAAAAATGTTGCTCCACCGTCGGTTGTTGTATATACCCCTTCGCTCACGAAGAACTGGGGCTGAAAACTTATGGCATTTGCCGAGGCAAAAATTGTATTGGGGTCTGTGGGATGAACAGCAGCCACCACTTCGGTCTGGGTCACGGATGAAGGAAATATCCTGTAATTGGGGAGACCAAGCTTCGTTTGCGCGGAAATAACCGCGGAAAACAGGAAGAGAGCGAGGAAGGTATGAGGTATGAGGTATGACGTATGAAAGCCTGAACAGCTTGGCTGACGGCTGACGGCTGAAGGATGACGGCTGACGGC
>JAEYUD010000017.1 GCA_023433685.1 Bacteroidota bacterium | reverse complement strand
GAATTGTAGCCTCGTTCATTCCTGTCTATTTTGGGAACCTTGGATTTAAGAAGATCGCCTTGACCGCGGGTATTATCGATTTTCTTTCGGGCGGAGTGGTTTTCAGATATCTTGGTGAGAAGCAACGCGCGTCAAGAGAGTCAGCAATTTTGAGCAAGGCACGATTTGTGATGGGAAGAACCGAATTCGACCGGGACTACTCTTCCATGATGAACCCAAACCGGATTTATTTTCATCTTGATGACCCTCTCAGGAAGGAGTTTTTTGAGGAAGGGACACGCTCCAAAAATTCCGGGGATGTACAGTTACTGACAGTGATACACGCTGAGTATTACAAAGGTCTCGATCTTCTTTTTGCCGCAGCCGGACAGTTGAGGAAAACCGGGGTTGATTTCACTTGGAATGTTGTGGGAATTAGCAGAGATGATCACCTCTGTAACGTGATCCTGCGGGCGATGGATATTGGAGAAGTGCCTGAAAGCGTCATTTTAAACGGAAAAATTTCCGGGCCGGAGCTCGCCGGAATAATGCGCAGAAGTGACATTTACATCCACACTTCTTTCATCGAAAATCCATCCAACGCCATCTGCGAGGCCTTGGCAATCGGGTTGCCCGTGATTGCCGCCAGAGTTGGTGGCATTCCATCAATAATTGAAGATGGTGTAACAGGGTTGTTTTATGAAAGGGGGAGTGCAGAGGAATTGGTTGAGAAGATCAGGTTTCTCATAGATAATCCCGGGAAAGCCGGGGAGCTGGGCAATTTTGCCCGGGCAGCCGCCTTAAAACGGCACGACACAAACAGAATTACTGAGGAGTTGGTTAAAATTTATTCTAAAGTTATGGGTGAACAGTCTTCTGCTGACAGTTGACCATGAAGCCAGGATGCCAGTTTCTTACCTTCGATATGATGATTGAACCTGGTAAGTGCCACTTCCCTGCCGGCTCCACCTATTTTAAATGCCTCATTGTCGTTCGCAAGAATCCATTTTAATTTTGCTGCCAGGTCTTTGGTATCACCCGGGACGGCAAAAACAGCATTAACGCCATGGTTTAGATAAAGGGCGGGGTCACCTACATCTGTCATCAGAACAGGTTTACCCGTTAGAAGATATTCTCCGAGTTTCGAGGAGAAGCCCCCTTCAGCCTGCTTGCTCCATGGACGGGGAAGAACCAGTATTTTTGCGTTTCGTTGATACACGATTATTTCCTGTCGGCCACGCCTCCCAAGAAAAACCACTTTTTGCACAATCCCGAGTTGCTTCGTGTGTTCGTGATAGAGAGCATTGTTTTCACCAATGATCACGAGTTTGAGTTTTGGTCTATCGCGCGCAACTTCAGCAAACACGGATATCAGGTCGAGCAACCCGTCTTTTGAAGAGAAAACCGGTCCGGGGTTGAAATCAAAACCGGTATATAATATATATTCATCCGGGGTGACAATATCCTCAGGGATTTGCTCGAATCTCGAAGGATCGACTGTCATTGGCAGCAAATATACCTGTTTAGGCTTTCCGGTTATCTCAATTGTGTAATTTTTTAGCGCTGAAGAGATAACAATGAAACCATCGAACAATCCGAAGGCCAATTTCTCGGTTAGCATTTTTTGAAGTGGGGCGAATTTACCCGGGAAAAGTAGATAGTCCGGGTAGTCGTCGAAATTATAGAATGATTTTAACCCCCTGAGTTTTGCAGTAATAGCGTAGAGGAGCAAGGTAATGCCATCCAGTGGACCCTTAACCACAATAACGCTCTTTGGATCCGTTTTCTTCAGCAGACCAAGGTAAGAATGAAGTCTAGAGAATCCATTCAGGAAGTTCAGATACCTTCCGAAAAGAGTCTTTGGTCTCAGCAATGAACCTGTCAAATACCTGAATCCGACTCCATGATATACACCGGAGAGTTGGGTATTAAGTGTTGTACCTTCGCGCTCTGTACTTCTCGGGATCAAGACTTCGACATCAACGCCTGCGGATACCAATCCCTTCGCGGTTTGAAGGAGCATGGCAGTTCCTCCCCCGCCTTCGGGGAAAGAAAGAGGAAAGATGAACTTAACAGTCACCTTCACTATTCGCCCTCCACCTGTTTTATTTCAACATCAACCCCCAGCAGATCCGCGGTTTTAGCGGTTAAATGGAGGTAAGATGCAAGAACATCTTTAAGCGCGGGGTCTTCGGCGAGGGCGGCGAGGTGGAGGCCGATGGATTCGCTGTCTTTTCGTGAGACGACGCCGGAGACGGAGTTTTCGGGTCCGTGCTTTATGATGTTTGTGAAGGTTGTTGTGATAATCGGGGCAAAGATCCTGAAATATTCTTCCCTGCCGCCGCCGGCTTTTTCGAAGAGTTTTATCGAGTCCGCCACGATGGCGGGGAAGAAATTGGATGCAAAAACCGCAGCGAGATGGTAATATATCTTCTTTTCCGGGGCGATGCAAATGGTATGAAGGTTTAGATCGTGAGCCATTTGAAAAAGTAATTTCTCCGCTTCGGGGGATGATGCTTCAACAGCGACGGGGAGGCCCTGGATCGAAACGGGCTCTATACTTGGGAAAGTCTGCGGAATGTGCAGCGTGCCCGTCAGCGCCCCCTTCTCAAGGAGTGGGTAGATCTCCCCCGAGTTCTTGGAACCGGAAAGGTGAATGAACAGCGATCCCTCCAACGGTAAACCGAGCAGGGCGAGTTCGATCGCTACGGGGCTTATTTCAGAGTCGGGTACAGCCAACAACACCGTTATTGGCTCAGAAAAAGCGGCTTTCAATTCTTCGGTTGTCTTCGGGGTGCTCTCGATCTTAAAGTGGGAAGTGAAATGCCGCAGGTTTTTCTCAGTCCGGCTGATGGCGAATGCGAGTTCATAGCCGGCCTCGCTGAACGCCTGCGCGAGTGACCATGCCTTTCTTCCCGTACCTATGAAGGCTATTTTCTTCTTCATGATGGCCTCCTAATTGTAAAATGAGGCGGAGAGGTAGCCCACTACGGAAGAATTGTCACCGCTTACATCGCCTGAATCCGACCTGTGCAGAAGGAGCGAGTGCCTTATACCCGCACGCTTTGTTGCTTTCATCATCGCCACCACAAGCCCACCGCCGCATGCTTCGGTTATCCGGTTGCTGAGGTCGTTCTCAAGGGCATCGGGGTCGTAGTGCACTATCCTGTCTGCCATAACAGAGTCGAGAGTGTTCGCCACAGATTTTGAGTAGAAATGTGAAAGATCGCTCGAAGCAACAATCAGTGTATCATCATCCATCACTTCAAGCAGGGCGTGTGAGAGCTCTATAATATTATTATGTGACTGTTCGCCCATTACCACTGGAACGAACTCAAAATCGTGTCCGTAAAGGTGCTGCAGGAATGGAAGGTGCACTTCGACTCCGTGCTCATCGCGGTGGCCGGCCATGCTTCTCATTATCGCGGGGGAAGATGCCTCCATTTTTTCGGCTACATCCCTGGCTATTTTCACCCGGCCGAGCGGGGTATCCCAAGCGTCGCCGTCATAGATCGAAATGCCACCGAAATACTCACGATGGCTCGGCGAAAGGATGATTATCCTGGTATATTTCTTCTCCGCGAGGGGTTTGTAGGCATAGGCGGCTGTGAGACCGGAGTAAACATAACCGGCGTGTGGGGCTACAATTCCCTGTATGGCGATGTTGTTTTCTGGTGTTTTCTCAACCTTGTTGAAAAGTCCTGTAATCTGTGCCTGAAGCTTTTCGGGGTTGGCGGGATAAAACATTCCGGCCACTGCCGGTCTTCTGATCTCAACCATTTTGGTACTCCTCCGAGAAAACCTCGGCGGTAAAAGCCTGTAATTTTAGTTGTTTTTGTGTCCAGAGTTTGGGCGGAAGCCCCGCTTTGCGGCAGAGGGCATCGAGGAATTCATCCCTGTCCATGCCGTGCTCAACCGGCACCTGCGGAAGGAGCAAACCGCTTCTGTACCCCTCCCGGACTATAAGCCCGTGCTTGCCGACCACGATATCATCGTAGCTCTCCATATCAAACGGCGGAGTGAGAACTGATATTTCAATGCTGACATGGTGCCACTCCCGCGCGTTTACCGGTGGGAAGCGGGGGTCTTCAGTGGCGGCGAGAATTGCAGCCTCCTCTATCGTATTGCGGAGTGGCTCAACAGCCTTGATGAACCCGATGCACCCGCGCAGGTCACCGTGTGCATGTAACGTAACGAAGCATCCGCTAAGGGTGTCGAACACCCCTTCGGCGGGGAGGTGCACCATTTCATTAGTCAGTCCGAGGTGACGCTCTATCCTGTTCCGTGCTGCCTTAAGCAGCAGTTGTCTCTCTTCGTGTGTCATTTTCTTATCTCCCTGACCTCAATTCTCTTTTTCCCGTACATGAGAAAAAGGAGGTCATTCCAAATAAAACAGCTTTCAGCCATCATGTTTTTTGAGCGGGTGTTAAGGTTGAACCGCTTTAAAACCTTCTTTTTTTCGGGGTCTACAGCCAGCAATTCGTTCGAGAAGCCCTCCTTCGGGTTGCCCGAGTGGATGTTCAGAAAAACGATACCGTTGTTGCTAAAGACTTCCGCTTCGCTTTTTATCGCGTCGGGAGGGAAGAGTGATTCAAGGTAACCTCCCGTGTTCCAGGCTGAAAAAACAAAGTTTTCGGGGTAAGTATAGGCGCTGTAGTCGTCCTTCAGCCCCTCCAGTTCCGCCATCTCGTGGATCCGGTTTGAGTCGCCGCCAAGTTCAGCAAGCACTTCCCCCGTTTCGGGATCGAGGAGGAAGTAGTCCTGCGACTCAAACTTCTGCCTGAAGGCGTAGATCCCCTCTTGATTGCGGAACATCCAGCCGAGTTCCTCGTTCTTCCAGATGAAGTCACCGCGGTCGAGGTCCCAGACGTAAATACCCTTATGGTAGGGCAGGCCTGCCGATTTATAACCGTGGAAGTAAACGCGGTGGCCTGCAACAGCCTCGATACCACTCCAGAAATTGTCAGGTGCACTGAATTTCTGAAGAAGTGGCTTACCGGTCCGGAGGTCGAAGATGTGGTAGAAGGCATCCTTTTTTTCAGGATCGCGCTCCTCTACCGTAAGGAGGGCAGGGTTGGTTATCATCAGCCTCCAAACCGGCGAATCGAAGTCGTGTCCGAACTTCAGTTTGAAGTTTGTCTTAAGAAACATAGTTGAATTTAGCCGTAAAATGTCTTAACATCGGTGCCTGTTCAACAATTTTCATACCTTTAAGCCCGGTTCTCCGCTTGTGAACATCGATTATCGATTCGATCATATAGTCGAAGTGGCTCTGGGTGTAAACCCTCCTCGGTATCGCGAGACGAACCAGCTCCATCGCCGAAGGAACGAATGTCCCGTCGGGGAGGGTGTGCCCGAACATAACGCTGCCGATCTCGCACGATCTTATACCTCCCTCGAGGTAAAGTTCACAGACAATTGCCTGCCCCGGGAACTGATGCGCGGGGATGTGGGGGGCGAAACGCTTGGCATCGAGGTATATCGCGTGTCCGCCGGGTGGTTCAAGTATCGGCACACCGTTCGAAACCAATTTCTCTCCAAGGTATTCGGTACTGCGGAGCCTGTACTGGAGGTAATGCTCATCCATGATCTCAACCAAACCCTGGGCAATTGCTTCAAGGTCGCGTCCTGCCAGACCGCCGTAAGTGGTAAACCCTTCGGTTACAATAAGGAGGTTGCGACATTTCATGGCGAGGTCGTCATCATTCATGGCGAGGATCCCGCCGATATTGGCAAAAGCATCCTTTTTCGCGCTCATTGTGCAGCCGTCGGCATAAGAGAACATCTCCTGAGCTATCTCGAGGGGTGTTTTATTCGCGTAGCCTTTTTCGCGTTTCTTAATGAAGTAAGCATTCTCGGCAAAACGGCAGGCATCAAGGAAGAGGGGGATGCCATATTTCTTGCAGACTTCCTTTGTCTCGCGGATGTTCTGCATCGAAACGGGCTGACCGCCACCTGAGTTGTTGGTAACCGTAATCATTACCAGTGGAATGTTTTCGGCACCTGTTTTCTGGATGAAAGCTTCCAGCGCGGGGATGTCCATATTTCCCTTAAAGTCGGCGCGTGTTTCAGGGTGGCGCCCCACTTCGGTCATGAAATCTTCAGCAACCGCGCCTGAGTACTCAACATTCGCGCGGGTTGTGTCGAAATGGGTGTTGTTGCAGATGTACTTCCCCTCGCCGCCGATGATGGTGAAGAGGATCTTTTCGGAAGCTCTTCCCTGGTGGGTTGGGATCACATGCTTGAAGCCGGTGATGTTCTTCACGGCCGAGTCGAATTTGTAAAAACTTTTTGATCCGGCGTACGATTCGTCTCCCATCATCACGCCCGCCCACTGGTCAGAGCTCATTGCTGAAGTGCCGCTATCTGTAAGAAGGTCGATCAGCACATCATCGGCGTGTATCGCGAATGGGTTGTAGCCGGCGTTCTTCAGAATCACTTCCCTCTCTTCGCGGGTGGTGAAGCGGATCGGCTCAACCGATTTAATTCTAAATGGTTCTATTATTGTTCTCATCTCTCGTATGTTTTCCTTTTTCGTAAGAATAAAAAGCAAGTCGTCAAATTTGTCAAAAATTCTTGAGAAAGCAATACGAAAGGGGAAGAGGTAGCAAAAAGAAAGGGGAATTACAGCCGGATCACGCCTTCTTCTTGTAGAAGTAAGCAAGACCGCCTTCTGATGTTTCCTTGTAGATCGAGGGGAGGTCGTGCCCCGTCTGTTTCATCGTTTTTACTATTTTGTCGAATGAAACCAAGTGCTGCCCGTCTGAAAGAAGTGAAAAAGTGGCAGTGTTAAGCGCCCTTTCAGCCGCGAAGGCATTTCTCTCGATGCACGGAACCTGCACAAGCCCCATTATCGGATCACAAGTCAGCCCGAGGTGGTGCTCGATCCCCATTTCAGCGGCATATTCTATTTGAAGTGGTGTCCCACCCAGAAGCTGAGTGGCAGCAGCGCTCGCCATCGCGCAGGCAGTACCTATCTCACCCTGACATCCAACTCTTGCCCCGGAAATTGAAGCATTTGTTTTAACGAGATTACCGATCAGACCCGCTGTCGCGAGAGCACGGTGCATTTTTTGATCAGAAAACTCAAAGCTGTCTGCCATCCTCTTCAGAACTGCCGGCATGGTACCACATGAACCGCAAGTAGGGGCAGTAACAATTCTTCCACCGGCAGCGTTCTCCTCACCCACAGCAAGAGCGTATGCAAAGATCAGGGTTTTCTCTTTTAGAGTGGTTGAGTAATTTTTAGCTTTCACGAAATATGATGAGGCCTTCCTGCGGAGGTTAAGCGGACCCGGGAGTACCCCCTCGGCTTCAAGGCCGTTGGCTATTGAAAGTTTCATCACTTCCCACACTTCTGCCAGATGGTCATAGATATCCTTCCCCTCAATTTCTTCGACATACTCCCAAAAAGAGCAGCCGGTTTCCTTCGTCCAATCAAGTATTTCCTTCATGGTGGTCAGGGGGTAAACAGAGTCTTCAGCAGGGTCGTGGTCGTCATCAATTATCTTTCCACCACCTACCGAGAAGACACGCCATGAGTCGGTTACACTTCCGGAGTCATCAAGTGCCTCAAGAGTGAGGGCGTTGGGGTGTTTTGGGAGTATCTCCTCCGGCTTCCAAAGAATTTCGGTTTTGTCGTACGAGAGCACATCGAGCAGTGCCTTGTCAGTAAGGTGTCCTCTACCTGTCGCGGCGAGCGAGCCATGAAGAATCACCCTAAACCTTGGGGATTCGGGGTTCTTTTCTTTGAATATTTCTGCTGCCTTCCGGGGGCCCATTGTGTGGCTGCTCGATGGCCCGAAGCCAATGCGGTAGATGTCTCTGATCGATTCCATATTTCCAAAAGCGTTTTTTCAAATATAGTGATTTTCAGGCGAGGGTGTTGTCCCCCGCCTGATACCTCGCTTATGGCAGGTAAAGCATCTTGCCGCTGAGGCTGAACCCGTTCCACGAGAGGCGGTAAACGTAGTTCCCCGCGGCAAGGCCTGACGGACTGAATTCAACCACGTGTCTGCCCGCTTCAAGGGTGCCATTGGTGAGCAAAGCCACTTCATTTCCTGTCACATCATATACCCTCAATGTCACATGACCGCTCGCGGGGAGTTCAAATGATATTTTGGTGGATGGATTGAACGGGTTGGGGTAGTTCTTTTCCAACTTGAACCCGGAAGGAAGGTTTTCACTGATCTCTATCACCTTTGAGAAACTGCTTGTGCCGTCATTGTCAATTTGCTTCAAACGGTAATACCGGGTACCCGAAGAAGCGTTCCGATCAACAAACCCGTAAAACTGTGGAAGTGTGGTAGTGTTGTGTCCTTCAACAAAGCCCGCGCGTGTCCAGTCATCTCCGCTCGCTGACCTTTCAACGTCAAAACCATAATTATTGGTTTCAGTGGCCGTCTGCCAGTTCAGCTCAATTCCACTATTCACTCTGGTGCCTGAAAAAGAGACCAGTTCAACAGGAACGGGGGTTGAGAAGGTAAAATTTGCGAATACCGGTATGTGATCAGAAGCGTAATGAAGCGCGTCAGCAATGGTCTGCCCCACAGCGTTGTTCGGCGGGCGATTGATCGAATCATTCAGGTGCAAACCATCGTTCCCATACGCTACATAACTTCCAGGGACGTAATACACACCACCAAGATCCCAGACGGTCTGACTCATCAGAATCATGTCAAACCTGTCGTCCATTCCACCGGTGGCACCTCCTTCAAACTGTCTTGTCCTGGGCGACTGTGTATGATACTGAGCGTATGCCGGGTTATCCTGCCAGTTCCCGGGCATGTCAAGGGGATCTTTAAAGTAGCCGGGAAGTGACTGATTAGTCAGTTTGCCGTATGCCGCTTCAGTTGATTTATACATGTTAAAATCACCGAGTACAATAAAATTTGCTGCCGCGTGGAGTCTGTCGGTTACTTTTCTCAGGCTGTCAACCTCTCTTGCCCTCTGAGCTTCATTCGCGCTTCCCGTGCTTGACTTAAGATGAACAGCGTATATTATCAAAGTATCGTGAGTCATATTCGCGACAACGATAAACTGGCTGATATCCCGGAGTTCCGTAGGAATAGGAGTATTCGAGAGAAACGTGAATTTCGAAGATTTGAAGAAAATACCATGATCAGTATCCGGTCCGTCGATAAATGTCCCGGCATTATAATCCGTTGATATCTTCTTCATCACCGAATCGCGGAAAGTTTCAAAATTAGCAGTGCTGCCAAGTTCACCAACCACAAGAATATCAGGATCCACGCTCGAAATAACAGTTCTGAAGAGTGGATTCCGCTGCGGTCCGGTTGAGCCCGGATAATTGAGAATGTTGTAAGTCATAATCTTCGCCGTCACTTGAGGGAAGATATTAAATGTGCATATCGCCGTCAGCAGCAACAGCCAACTGATTTTTTTCAGGGGATCATCTCCGTTTGGGGTTAGAAATTTGTCCAAATTTGTCGGAAAATTAACAAAATTGCAGCTGTAAGGCAAACAATATTCGAGATTTGAGTTATTATTCTTCCGTTGATCAAGTTTTTGGATCATTTGTCACACCTGTATGACTCTCTTTTATCTAACATTCTTAACTTTGCATTGAAAATCAGAACAAAACCGGATTTAATTACATGAGCCAAAAATATCAAACAATCCTCGGTGGAGGTGGTGCCATCGGAACACCCCTCGCAAAAGAACTCAAAGCATATACTGACAAGATCCGCGTCGCCGGACGCAGTCCGAAAAAAGTTAATGCCACTGATGAAACTTTCGTTCTCGATCTCACCAATCGCGCGAACACCCTCGAAGCGGTGAAGGGGTCGGAGGTTGTTTACCTTGTGGCAGGTCTAAAGTATACCACAAAAACATGGCAAGAGGAGTGGCCCGGGGTCTTCGATAATGTTCTTGAGGCCTGCAAAAAAGAGGGTGCCAAATTGGTTTTCTTCGATAATGTTTACCCCTACGGAAGGGTGATGGGTCCGATGACCGAAGAAACCCCCTTCAATCCATGCAGCAAAAAAGGTGAAATAAGAGCCAAACTTGATCTAAATCTGATTGATGAATACAAAAAAGGTAACCTCGAAGGTGTTATCGTAAGAGGTGCCGACTTTTACGGGCCCGGAGTCGGAAGTTCTGCTTTTAACCTCCTCGTTATCGACAACCTGATAAAAGGCAAAAAAGCCAACTGGATGAACAATCCGAAGGCGATCCATACTTTTACATACACACCGGATGCCGCAAAGGCGACTGCCATCATCGGAAACACCCCGTCAGCCTTCAATCAGGTTTGGCACGCTCCGGCCGATGATCATCCAATAACGGGTGAAGAAATGGTAAGAATTGCTGCCGGAATGATGGGAGTAGAACCGAAGATACAGACACTAAACAATGCCATGCTCTGGATGGTGGGGCTCTTCCAACCCGCCGTCATGTCGATGATTGAGATGACATATCAAACCAAATATGATTACATCTTCAACAGCGACAAGTTTAAGAAGGCATTTAACTTTATCCCCACCACATATCGAGACGGAATCAAGGTCTGTATTGAGGTTCTCCGGAAATAGCCGGCAACCTCTTCGCTTCTTTCTGATTCGGCATGTTTTTCGATCATACCTGGTGAAACTCAAATACTTTCTAAAAAAATAGTATATCACTAAAAAGTGCATACTTGATTATGAATATCGTGTTGTGCTAATTTAACAGCATGGCTTTAAATAATTAGAAACTGTACGCGGTATTCATGCAAGAGAGTTACAGCATTAATTTGGCGGTAAACCGGAGGATTCAACATGGAAAAGAACAGGATTGAAGCATTCAGCGATGGAGTAATTGCCATCATTATCACACTCCTCGTACTGGAGATCAAGGTACCCCATCTCGAAGGTGATGTCACCACTTCAGCGATAATGGGAGCATTGGCGACACTTACACCCAAAATTCTAAGCTGGGCGCTGAGTTTCTTCATGGTGCTGATAATGTGGGTGAACCATCACAGAATATTCAACGAGATAAAAGAGAGCGACAACGGCTTAATGTGGACGAATGGATTGCTCCTTTTCTTCATGTCATTCGTGCCGTTTCCTACCGCGTTCATGGGTGATTACTTTAACCAACCGGCATCAATGGCATTCTTCGGAGTTTGTATGGGCCTCGCGGCTGTGAGTTTTGTGGTGCTCAGGTACTATATCCACACTCACCCCAACCTTTTAAAAGATGGTACAAATCTCGCGAACTACAAAAAGCTGATATCTGCATCCTGCGTCGGACCGATCCTCTATTTCGGGCGTGCGGCGGTAGCTCTACTAAATGTCTACGCGGCATTCACGATCTTCGCGATTGTACCGGTTTACTTTGTATTTTTCGGAACCAAAAAGAATAACGGAGAAAAGAAATGAAGATCGCAATAATTGGCGCCGGAAATGTCGGCGGGGCACTCGGTTTGAACTTCGCGAAGAAGGGACATACAGTGATTTTGGGTGCCAGAAACCTTAACTCTGAAGATGTGCAGAGCCTGCTGAACGCAAACTCAAACATTTTCGCGCGAAGCGTGAGTGAAGCCATCGAGGCAAGCGAAGTGGTTCTCTTTTCCACACCTCCTCAGGCCGCGGTTGAAATAGCTCAGGCCAACCCATCACTGAAAAACAAAGTGGTTATCGACGCCACCAATTCCGTATTTAAGAAACCCGGGCCTTATAAAACCGCTTTTGAAGGTATCAAAGACGTAACGGGATGTGAAGACATTGTGAAATGCTTCAACAGCACCGGCTTCGAGAACATGAAAGACCCCGTTTATAATGGCACAGGCATCGACATGTTCTTGGCAGGTAACAGCAAAAAAGCAAAGGAGATAGCCTCCACTCTCGCCAAAGAGATCGGATTTGCTGAATGCTACGACTTTGGTGGAGACGACAAGGTTGAGCTACTGGAGCAGTTCGCTTTCAGCTGGATCAACCTCGCCATTTTGCAGGGGCACGGCAGAAACCTTGCCTTTAAGGTTATTAAAAGATAGTTCTACCTTTTCCTTCTAATCAGCACGCCGGGGAAAACCTCTTTTTCGAACTTGATAAAGATATCCCCGGCGCCACCATGGGCGACCTCGATAACCTCATCTTCAAGGTTCTTCATAAAACCAACAGATTGCGAGAAATCCCGGTTGAAATCAGGATAGAACACTTCTATCTCCCACCCTTTTTCGATCCTGTTTCTCACTTCCATTCTCGCCAGACCGTCAGGCATAACCTCCCTGACAACACCCGCAAACTCATGGGTCTGAAGCTGCATGTTCTTTTCGTACCACTGGGCTTTTTCCTTCGGGTTCGAAACAAGAAATCCGGGAATAAATCCCCGGTTGGCGGTTTTGGCGAGCTCGGTTACATAATCAAACGATGGTTTTATTCCGAGTTCCATCTCGTCGATCGCTTTACGGTAGGTTCTCGCGACTGAAGCCACATAGTAGATCGATTTAGACCGTCCCTCCACCTTGAAGCTTGCAACACCGGCATCCTTCAGCTCCTGCAGATACTCGATAGCGCAGAGATCACGTGAGTTCATGATGTAAGTGCCAAATTCATCCTCGTCAGCTTCAAGGAATTCACCCGGCCTTTGCTGCTCTTCGAGGTAGAAATTCCCTTCAAGTGGTCTGTAAACAGGATCATAAACACCGTCTTCGGTCATTTCATCTTCGGTGGCTACCACTTCATATTCAGGGTTGTGCTCGTTGCCCTTGTAAACCTTGTACTGCCAGCGGCAGCTGTGAGCGCATGTCCCTTGGTTCGCGTCGCGGTAGCTCATATAGTTAGAAAGAAGGCACCTGCCGGAATATGCCATGCAGATCGAACCGTGAACGAAAAACTCGAGCTCAACATCGGGCACTTTCTCGTGAATCAACTTCACTTCCTTCAGTGAAAGCTCGCGAGAGAGGATGATGCGGGATATCCCCTGATCGCGCCAGAACATCGCCGAGGCCCAGTTGATGTTGTTCGCCTGGGTCGAAAGATGTATCGGGATCTGCGGCGCTATCTCTTTCGCGAAGTAGATAACCCCCGGATCAGCCATAATAAAAGCATCGGGTCCCAGCTCAGCCATCTGTTCGATCGCGCGGCGCATTGGCTCCAGCTTGCTGTTATGCGGGAAGATATTCACCGTGAGGTATATCTTTTTCCCCAGCGAGTGGGTATAGTCGATCGCTTCCTTGATGCCGTGGGTCTTGAACTGGTTCTCCCTCGCGCGGAGTGAGAACATCGGAACCCCCGCGTAAACAGCGTCAGCACCATACTCAAAGGCAAATTTCAGTTTTTCAAAGTCTCCTGCCGGCAGGAGAAGTTCAGGTTTGTGCATTTATTCCTGTTTCAATTCTAACAATTCTTCAATTTTATACAAACTTTAACTCCGACATGTATAAATTTTTCGATTTTCTATACATATCATCCCCGATATGTATAAATTTTTCGATTTTCTATACATATCAACCCCGACATGTATAAATTTTTCGTTTTTCTATACATATCATCCCCGACATGTATAGATTTTTCGATTTTCTATACATATCGGGATCAAAAATCAGCTGTTACTCTTCCCTGTGAACCGTATCAGGAGAAAACGCCGGAAGGCAAATGGCAACATACTCGGCACCTTCATCGCCGGGGGTGCTGTACCTGACCCAATCACCTTTGGGCACCAGGATCGCCTCGCCACCCCTCACATCGGTGTAACCATCTTTATTTTCCACGCGGAGCACTCCCTTGAGAACCAAGGTGTACTCATCGAATTCAGGCACCTGAGCGGGCTCGGTCCAACCACCGGGCGAGGTCATTTTTGCAATACTTATCTCTGAAGTGCCACTGTTAACCCGGCCGAAGAATTCTTCAATTATCTTCGGCTTGTTACCTGCCGACTCGATTATCGTCGGATTTTCAATTTTTCTGTGCATAATTACTCAACCTTCGTGTTTTGTTTTGAATCCCTTGATCATCCAGTTTTTAGCAAGCAGGAGACCGACAGGACTGATGATCGCGATGAACCCATATATCAGCCACATCGTTTCAGTGTTCATCTTATCGGGTGAGACACCTTCCGGCGCGTAATTCATAAGGAACCAGCCTGAGTAGAGAGAGGTGATGACCTTGGTGAGGAACCACGGGAACTGCCCGATACCCATATAAATACCCGTCATCCCTTTCGGCGCAATCTCGGCCACCCACTGCAGGAACCTCGGCTGCCACATCGCCTCGCCAATCGTCATAATTATCAGATAACCGAACAAGGTGTAGATGTTGGGACCCAATGCAAGCAGAAATGTAGGCGCCGCCATAACGAAGGTACCCAGCACCATCATCTTGTAGGCATTTTTATGCGTAGTAAGAGCGGCTACAGCAGGAGTAAGAATGAATATAAGAATCGGGTTGAAATTTGTAAAAAACTCAAAATTTTCACTTACCACACCCGTGAACGCCCTAAGGCAGTAAACAGGAAGTGTCAGCCAATTATGAGCGAAGAGCGTCTGAACAGGTATCAGAATAAAAATGAAAAAGAGGAACCTTGCATCTTTCAGCGGGAAGTTCTTCATGTAATACTTCATCTTTTCAGCGAATGGCATGTCTTTCTCAGCCGCCACTTCCTCTTTTTTCTCGTCGCTCAGGTTGGCTTCAGCCATTTGCACCGTTTTCTTGCTCAGAATGAAGAAAACCGAGAGAATACCCACGACCGTGAGGACAACATAAACCCAGAACACGCCTGTTATTCCAAAACTCTTCCTCACCGGTGGTGAAATGAGTCCGGGGAGAAAACCACCAAGGTTCATCAGGGCGTAGAGCATCGCGTAACCCATCGCGGAGGTTTTTTCATCGGTGAACCTCTTCACACCGGCGTAACAGGCCGGTTGATAGATGCCGTATCCGATTATGACACCAAGAATTCCAAGCATGGCTGTAATGTGCGCGGGACCCCACAAACCCTTGCCTGGAAAAAGTTCTGGACTAAGTGCAAGCAACACCCTTCCGACAAGCATTGCAGTCAAAGATATCAGGAGCGAAAGCCGCACCCCGATAATGTCAACGGTTGCTCCCAGGATCAGCATACTCAGGGTAATACCCGCGGTGAGAACACCCACCATCTGACCGGATTCAATATCGTTCAGTCCGATATTTTCGTTAAAAAATATTGCAAGAAGCCCCACGACCCCGAAATATGTTAATCCCTCCAGCAAATATGAAACATTAATACCCCAAAGTGCCCTCGGGGCATGGAAAAGATCCTTGAATGGTTGAACCACTTCTTTGATGGTCTGCTGCAGAATGTTGCCGCGGTTTTCTTCGTTGGTCATGAGCGGGTCCGATCATATTAATATACCAAAAATGAATTCTGACTTTCTAAATTTATTGTCAGAAGGTGAAAAATTGTGATTTTCGACCTGAAAATTACTAATTTTTACCGATGCTTAATCATGCTTTACTCGAAAACACTTCTTCTGCTTTTACTGCCACTGAACATTTTCGCCCAGAATTTTGAATTCGCCGGCGAGACTCTTTTCATCTGGAAATCAGAAAAACTTTACCGCCAGACAGATACGACCCTTAAGTTCGAACAGGTTTATCCCGGCAACGGTGCCGACTCAATTAGATTTGTTCTATTTATCTCGCCGGCAAAAGGTTATCTTGCTGCCGGTATAAAACTGTACAGAACAACTGACGGCGGAACTTCATGGGTACCTGTGCATAATAATATATATGTCGGAAGCTCAGGCGAGTTGGCCGCGATGAATGACCTGCTGCTGATCCTCGGACCAAACAAAACAATGTTGCGATCATACAACTCCGGTGATTCCTTCGATACCGTGGCGATCAACCTTCCGATCTCAACATACCAACTGATCTCTTTCATGGGCGCCTCCTCCGCAAGGTATGCAGTTCTTTACGCCCCCGATTTCACACCTTTCACCGGAAAGATGAATTATCTCGTTTCAACGGATTCATGCAAAAACTGGAGTGAGATACCGGGCTTCGGTGAGAAGGGAAAGTCCCGTTTCATTTCACCCAAACACGGTTTTATCGTCACCATGGCAAGGGTTTATGCCACCTCTGACGGCGGGAACTCGTGGGATGGGGGTTTTAATCCCGGTGGCACAATTATGATGCCGGGAGGTGGTGCCTGGGCTGATTCGCTTACAGCTTATCAGACCACCTACTCGGACAGGAAACTTCACCGCACCACTAATGGTGGTACAACCTGGAGCGCGATCCAAACCGGTGCCGCGGAAATTGAATATACCGTCGCCGGAGGGAAATGTGTCGCATTCCGCAAAATGGATGCCCCGGTAATTAAATATTCATCCGACAAGGGGAACACATGGGTTACGCTTGATCCCGCGACCTCAGTGGAAGATGTATTCCCAACACAACCGGAAGGTTTTGTTTTACACGGTAATTTCCCCAACCCTCTTAACGGATCAACTTTGATCTCATTCTCATCGGGGAGTGAGGCAACAGCGGATATCTTGGTCTATAACGCCAACGGTTCTCTTGTGGATAAAATAAATGGTATCTCATGCAAAAGCGGACTGAATCAGATCAGGTGGGAAAGTAAAAATCTCCCCTCAGGTGTATATTTTTATTCGCTCAGGTTGAACGAAAATGCCGGAAGTTCCTTAACGGGAAAGATGATACTACTGAAATAAACAATTAGCGCGTCAGTACCATTTTGACGACCGCCGACCTGCCGGCAAAACTCAATCGGATAATGTATATCCCTGAAGGCAGTCCCCTGGCGTTGAATGTGACCTGATGTTTTCCGGCGGGCATTTCCCCCTCAACCAGTGTTGCCACTTCCCGGCCGGTGATGTCATAAACAACACCCTTCACAAAACCCGAAATGGCAGAGCCACGGGCGGGCAGCGTGTAACGGATGACCGTCTCCGGATTAAAAGGATTGGGAAAATTCTGTTCAACAACAAACTCTTCAGGTAAGTCGGAATTCTCAACCCCTGTTGAGGGATCAAGTATCTCACTCATTGATACTCCCGAGACAACCGGTGTGGGGAAGTTCAGCAAAGTGCCAATGGTAGGCACAATGTCAGGTATATACCTTTTAACCGCGGTATGGACGCCCTTTTTTAATCCGGCACCAATTCCAAAAAGCAAAATCCTTCTGCAACCCTGGCAGCCGTCGCCATGTCCCACAAACCCGGTTGACACTCCAT
>JAEYUD010000282.1 GCA_023433685.1 Bacteroidota bacterium | reverse complement strand
CTGCCGGATACACCACACCTGAAGTGCCGACAACGAACATGATATCGCACGACTCGCACTTTTCTTCGGCCTGCTCATAAACGCCTTCTGGCAGGTTCTCACCGAACCATACCACATCGGGTCTTATGAGACCGCCACACGCGCAGTGTGGTGGTTTTTTCTCTTCAATGGCTATTTCACCATTGAAGAACTCGCCGCACTGAACACATTTGTTTCTGGTAATATTGCCGTGAAGTTCAAGCACTCGCTTACTGCCGGCTCTTTGATGCAGGTTATCAACGTTTTGTGTTACAACAGTTACATCAAAGTATTTTTCGAAGTTGACCAACGCGTGGTGCCCCTCATTTGGCTGTGAATCATGTATGATCCTCCGCCTGTACTGGTACCACTCCCACACAAGATCGGGGTTGCGCATAAAAGAGTCAAAGTTCGCGAGTTCCTGTGCGCTGAACCGCTTCCAGAGCCCGTCATCCCCTCTAAAAGTGGGAATGCCGCTCTCCGCGCTCACACCTGAACCCGTGAAGAAAACTATCTTCCGCGAATCCGCTAACTTGTCTATCAACTCCCTGGGTATTTTGATCTCATCAGACATGCAGGTTTTGTTTCTCCCGTAAAACCGTTTTTTTAATCCCGTAAAATAACAATGTTACCCCTTTCAATTTGTGATATTTTCGCAATAAAAAAGGCTGCCCTCACAGACAGCCTAAAAAATTCTTGAATTATTGCCATCAGCAAATAACTCATTAATCTCTAATAGCTAATAGCTAATAGCTAACTACTTCCCCTTAATCTCCGCCAGCAGTTTTTTCGACTCTGCAAGCACAGTGGCATCATCTTCATCGAGGAAGGGGATACCCGGGATCTTGTTCAGATGTGTGCGGGCTTTATCATACTGATCGTTCTCGATGTAGGCTTTGGCTATTTCAAGGTGGAACATCCTGAAGTTAGGGCGGAGTTTTATAGCGGTGTTAAGCTCTTTTATAGCCACATCGATATCACCCCATCCCAAACCAAGAGGAGCGCGGAAGATGTATGGCTTTTCACAAAGCTTGTTGTGGGTTCTGCCAAGAACGTAGTGAGCAGCTGCCTGCACCTCGCTGCCACCGTTTCCGAGGGCAATGGCTTTCTCAACATCTGCCTTTACGTCATTCACCAGACCGGCTGCACTGAATACGTTCTTGTAAAGGGCTATTCTCCCTTTCGCAATCGCCCGTCTCAGGTAATTGATCGACTTGTCGGAAGCCAATTTTATTGCCTGCGAAGCGAAGCTTTCCGCCTTTTCGAAATATGAAAGCTGTGAATTGGCTCCCGCGTGTTCACCGATATCGACGTATGTTCTGCTCAAACGCCAGAGTATCTCCCAGTTGTTCTTCGAAGCTTTGTTGGCTTCCTCGAATTTCTTAAGAGCGTCGTTGTTCTTGAACTGCTTCAACGCCAGTTTGTCACCCTCTTCAACGAGTTTCTTCCAGTCCTGAGCGTTAACGCCCTGAAACTGAAACAGCAGGAAGAAAGCCAGAAGTGAGTAAAAAAGTTGTGATTTTTTCATGCCTGATTGCCTTTTTAGTTAATGCAATTAATTGATTATTGATCGAATTGTCGTTAATAGTTCGTTTCTACTCAGGGGTGAGCGCAGCAATGCTCTTACACCACGGTCGCTCATGTTGTGAGGATTGTCAAGATCACCTGCTTCAACAAGGATTATCGGTGTTTTGAAGTGGCTGTCTGAAGGATTCACCGAGTCGATGAACTGATCGCACGACATAAGGGGCATGTTCTTGTCGGCTATTATTAGCGCCGGCGCGCTTTCCTTCAAAATATCAATTGCCTCATAGCCGTTCTCAACAGCGACAACATCATAGTCCCTGAACTCATTCAACATAATTGATCTTAGCGATCCTTCCACCCCGGGGTCGGGATCAACGATCATTATCGTGTTAGCCGGAACAGGCAGAGTGAAGTGGAACTCGCTTCCGCCGTCTTCTTCTGAATAAAACCAAATCTCACCCCCGTGTTTTTCAACTATCTCTTTAACGAGCGTGAGCCCGAACCCGCTCCCTTTTTCACCTTTTGAGCCTTCTTTCGAGACGAATTTGTCGAGACTGAAAAGACTTGCCTGCTCCTCCTGGGTCATCCCCATTCCGTGATCCTTCACAACAAATTCAACCTGTCTGATATTGAAGAGCCCCGCTGTAACCTCTATTTTACTGTTCTCATAAGAAAACTTGATGGCATTGTTCAAGAGGTTTACCATCGCCTGTGAGGCGAGCCTTTCATCAGCTTGCACATGGAGGTCGAGCGGCACATCTATCACTATCTCTATGTTCTTTCTGATGGCGTTACCTGTCAGGTTCGAAACGCAGTTGTGCACGAGCGCGTGCACGGGAAGGCGCTGAAACTCCGGCTTTATTTTGCCGGTGCGGAGCCTCGACCAGTCGAGGAGGTAATTAATAAACTGGAGCTGGTTAACCGAAGCTTCGTAAATATAGGTGAGATACTCTATCTTTTCATGTTCGGGTAAATCGGGTTCATTAAGAAGTATCTCGGCAAAGCCCAGAATGCTTGTGTAGGGACCCCTCAGGTCATGAGACAGGATATTGATAAAACGGTCTTTTGAATCGTTCAACTGCCTTAACGCCACTTCCGATTCTTCAAGATTGAACTGGCGCAGTTTAAGCCTGGTGATATCGTTCACGATACCGGTCATGCTCTCAGCCTCGCCCTTTATGTTTCTGCGTATATGGCAATATTCAGCCACCCAGATAACATCACCGCTTTTGGTAACGAGCCGGTACTCAAGTTTCAGTTTCGACTGAGCGTGGTTATTCTTGGTTTCATTCAATGCTCTGAGAACCTGGGTTACATCACCGCGGTGAACGATCGAGAAAAGTTTTCCCTGCATCTGATTCAACTCGGCGGATGTGTAGCCCGTTATTTTCTCAACCTGCTCACTGAAACATAATTCACCGGCGGGGTTTGAAAGATCAGGATTCTTCCAGATAAAAAATTCTATATCGGTGTGAAGCGAGAGTATTTCCTTCAGTCCCGGATCACTTATCTCATGGTGGGTCGATGTGTAGAAAAACCCCCACGCAGTCAGCCCTTCCTCTTTCGGAAGAAGTTTGATGAAGATGCCGTCGCACTTGATCTCTTCACAAAGGAAGTTACCGGAGTATCCTTCCTTCTGTACATGCTCCATATCCAAAAGCCTGCCGCCCGTGGTTGGATGAAAAACCTCTCTGAAATTCCTGCCGTTGAGTAGCTCAGCGGGTATCCTTTTCTCCCGACCCTTCTCTTCGATGCTCCTTATCCTGAGGCGATCGTCGAGATCAATGATAAAATCACCGGGTTGCTGCATTTGGTTACTTGTCGAATTTTTGAAAAACATTGTTTAAAATAGCTGAAAGCAAGCAATCTACAAATAGTGAATGAATTGCAGTACCCGTTCGGAAAATGGAAAAAGCGCCCCGGATCGCTCCGGGACGCCTCTTTTTCACAAATCAGACGATAATTTTTATTTCATTGCAATTTATTCACTGAGATCGAGCCGCCGCTCGTCTTGCAAACAAGCTTTTGCCCGCCACCATTCACTGTTCCGGTGAAGCTTGAATTCCCTGATTTCACGTTTGAGGCGGGAAGTTCGCAGCTTACCGAGCCTGCTGAGGTTTTCAGGGTAACATCCGCCTTAAAACTCGCGGGCACGTAGACATCAATGTCGCCACCAGAGGTTGAGCACTCGATACCCTGGTTTTCACCTGAATAGACAAGCTTTATATTACCGCCGGAAGTGCTTGCAGAGATCGCGCCGGATTTACTGTCAATATCCATATCCCCGCCTGAAGTGCCGGCTTCAACCGAGCCTTCAACATCTTTTACTTCAACATTTCCACCGGAGGTTTTCACGTTAGCCGAGCCATTGAACTTTTCGAGTCTGATGTTACCGCCACTTGTTTTCGCGTCAAGTGAACCGGCAAGGTTTTTCATCCCGATGTTTCCACCGCTCGTCTTCAGGGCAAAACTTCCTTTCATGTCTTTCACTTTCACATCGCCACCGCTCGTCTTAATGCCGGCACTGTAACTTTCAGGGGTGATAACTTCAACACGCAATCCAAGATTGGAAAGACTCTTCAAAAAACTTTTTTTCTCTATATTGATGAGCACACCTTCACCACTCTTTTCAACCGATACATCCACTTTCTCAAGAGCATCTTCATCACCATATATCTTTACGCTCACCTCGTTCTTGTTCCAGGTGGAAACCATTACGTCGGAGGCCACAACATCAACGGCGAGCTTTGCCCCTGCTGAGGTTGGAAGTGTTTTCTCAAGCAAAAGCTTCTCGTTTATATCTTTGGTGCCAATATCACCATAATGCGTGCAGGCTGAGGGGACAAGAGAGACCACTCCAAGAAGTATCAGAATTAACGATCTTTTAACTGTTACAATCATCCGGTTCATATTTCGATTCCTTTTTGTTAGTTCTGTTCTTTTGACCCCCAAATTACCAAAAAGGTTGCTCATTGTAAACTTGATACCCTCCGTTGATCCCTTTATTTTGCCGTCTGCCCCGTACTCTTCATTTTACGCTTTATGATCTTGATTTTTCTTAAGTTTAAGAACAAAATTCCGGAGCATTAATGGTTTCCGATAAATATACACGACTTGCACTCTCACTTTCAGCGATCACGTTTCTGATCCATTTTTATGCCGTTTTTTTCGGCGGCTTCTCCTGGTTCAGGGATGAATTATATTATGTTGCCTGCACCGACCATCTATCTTTCGGATATGTGGACCACCCGCCGCTCTCCATTTGGATACTCCTGGTTTTTAAGTCGCTCTTCGGCACTTCACTCGAAGTGACCCGTCTGATACCGGCGGTGGTCTCGTCACTGGTGGTTTTCACGGCGTGCAAAACTGCGATAAAACTGGGAGGTGGCACCACTTCACTTTTTATTACTGCTGTATCAGTTACATTTATGCCGGTTTTTATGGGGATGAACTCCATTTACTCAATGAATTCATTCGACTTCATCTTCTGGGCAGTTACAGTCTATCTGGCAGTCTCACTCCACAAGGAACCAACTCCACGGATGTTTATTATCAGCGGGGTGGTTCTTGGGCTGGCACTCCTTAACAAGCTGAGTGCCGGGTGGCTGGCGGCCGGTTTCTTCGCTTCAATTCTCTTTTCGGCTAACAGGAAGTGGTTCCTGACCCCGTTTCCCTGGCTCGCGGGAGTGATAGCAATTACAATTTTTTCACCATATATAATATGGAATGTCAACAACGATTTCGCGCACCTCGAGTTTATGCGTAATGCAGTGAGTATGAAGTATGGCGGTATCACCCGGGTCGACTTCCTCATGGGTCAAATGTTTATGGTGGGACCGTTATCATTATTGGTCGCCATTTCAGGTTTGTGGTATCTTTTTTTCAACAGAGAGGGGAAGAAAGAACAATCACCCGCGGTGATATTTGCTGTTGCCGTACTGATCCTCCTTGTTAACAGCCACTCAAAACCTGAGTACCTGGGTCCCGCGTTTCCTCCACTGATCGCCGCGGGAGCGGTTTTCCTCGAGCGACAGGGTTCCCGCGCTAGATGGGCAGGATATTCAATCAGATATGTTTTCCCTGCACTCGTAATTCTCGCCGGTTCATTCGCGGTACCAATGACCACTCCGGTTCTAAGAGTTGAAGACACCATAAGCTATCTGCAAAAAACAGGTCTCACTCCCCCTTCGGCTGAAGGTCACAAGATTGAGC
>JAEYUD010000223.1 GCA_023433685.1 Bacteroidota bacterium | reverse complement strand
GACGCCTCGATCTCTACCTGATGTTCGACCGTCCCCTAAAGGAACCTGAACTGGAAGAATACAGGGGTTGCATAAGGCGACGAATTAAATATGAACCGCTTCAATACATTGTCGGAAATGTCGAGTTTTTCGGTTTAACGCTGGATGTGTCGCCCGCGGTGCTTATCCCACGACAGGAAACCGAACTTTTAGTTGACATTATTATCAACGAGAACAAGGGAAAAACCGGCCTGAGAGTAGTCGATCTCGGCACCGGAAGTGGAAACATTGCCATCGCTCTCGCTAAAAACCTCCCGGAAAGCAGTGTCACCGCGGTGGATATTAGTCCTGCTTCACTTGATCTCGCCACTTCAAATGCCGCGAAGAATGGAGTCGGGGGAATCAATTTCGTCTTTTCTGACATGACCCAATTCCTCCGCGACGCTTCCGACAAGGGAGATACCTTCGATCTGATCATCTCAAATCCGCCATACGTATCGGAGACCGACTACTCCGTTGTTCAGGAGGAAGTGGCAAAATATGAACCTTCGATCGCGGTAACTGACTTCTCTGACGGGTACAAGTTCCATAGAAATATCATCGGTAACACCACCTCTGTTCTCGGTAATGATGGAAAAGTTTACCTTGAGATGGCACTTGGGCAGGATCAAAAATTAAAAGAACTGATGCAATCGGCAGGGCTCGCTGAAATTGAGATCTACAAGGATTACAATAAAATCTCACGGTTCATCAAAGGGGTAATGCACAGATGAGAGCGCTTGTTCAGCGGGTTTCAGAAGGTGGCGTGTATATTACAGATCCTCCCCACATTGCGGATATAGGACACGGAATGGTGATTCTTCTTGGAGTAAAAGACGGCGATTCCGAACAGGATGTCATCTTCACAGCGGATAAATGTTCAAATCTTCGGATATTCGAAGATGATCAGGGTAAAATGAATATCTCGATCAAGGAAACCGGAGGTGAAGTGCTGGTGATCTCCCAGTTCACCCTCTACGGCGAAACCGCCCGGGGTAACCGTCCCGGATTTTCACTCGCGGCTCGTCCCGAAATTGCCAATCTCCTCTATGAAAAATTTGTGGATCGAATGAGATTTAATTTGGGAAGTGAAAAAGTTAAAACGGGTGTGTTTCAGGCTATGATGTCCGTAAAAATAATTAATGATGGTCCCGTAACGCTCATCGTGGAATCAAAATAGATGCAAACCAAAAAATGCGATGGTTCGGTCGCTTTGATATTCATCGACGGAGTAGGCATCGGGGAGCCTGATCCAGCTAAAAACCCCTTCTTCTCATACCCTTTCAAACTCTTTTCAGATATTTTCAACGAACCGCCTCAACCGGCAAATGTCCCTCTAAGAAGTGAAACCGGTACCCTCTTCCCGGTCGACGCCGCGCACGGCTACCCCGGTTTTCCCCAAAGCGGAACGGGTCAGCTCTCAATTTTTGGCGGATTCGACGCGATTAAAGAATTCGGCGGTCACTTCGGACCTTATGCCCCCGTATCACTCGCGCATCTTATTCATGAGTCGAACCTGTTCAAGGATTCGATAAACCTGGGTTACTCGTTCAAATTTCTTAACGCCTACCCTCGCCCTTTTTTCAATTACCTCAGGAAAAATCCAAAGCGCTTGAACGTCACCGCGCATTGCATGATCTCTTCAGGAATCCCCTTTAATAAATCATTGCATGTTCATAAGAAACAAGCACTTACCGCTGAGATCACAAACTATCGCTGGAAGCAGAAACTTGGCTTCAAGGTGCCTGCTATTACACCGGAGGAAGCAGCGGTTGTATTCAAAAGGAATCTTAAAAAGAGTGACCTCTCAGTCTTTGAATACTATCTCACCGACTATGCAGGACACAGACGATACGACGGACACGTACACGAAATTTGTGAAATTCTCGATAGATTTCTCTGTCATCTTATTGAAAACTTCGACCATGAAAACGATACTCTTCTCATCTGTTCCGACCATGGAAACTTCGAAGATATTTCGATCAAAACCCACACCTTGAACCCATCACTATTCATGGCATTCGGCAAACATTCCGTGGAAGCCTCTGAGCGGATAAAGAACCTCTCTCATATAAAGGATTTCATCTTCAGCATCCTGCAAAAAAATGAAAAAGCTACGGCTTGATGACCTGAAGCACTTCCCCGCCATTGTTGCCGCTCCATCGCTGGCACTTGGCATTTATTTGAATGATCTCCATCCCCTCCCCCTCTGGTTTCTCATTCCCGCTTTCGCGGGATCACTTATTTGGTTGATCACACTTGCCGTAAATGAATTGTTCAAAGTAGCAGCCCCCCTCGCGGCAGCAACGGCATTTTTTCTTGGCGGTGCCCTGATTGTATTCTCCAATTCCGGATTCAATGCTGATCCTCTCGGAAAGATCAGGCAATCAGACGTGAATGTGACAACAGAAATCGACGAGATAAGGGAATTAAACAGTGACCGGATATCCTTTACCGGATATGTCGCCGGAATCAGTTACGATACAACCTTCCGGGTCAGGAAAGGAGCGATCAAAGAGAAGCACGTCAAAACAGTAAATGTAAAATTCGACTCTCCGGTTAAGTTAATTTTCGAATTGCGTGAACCCTCACCAACCCTGTTCAACGCGCTGTCAACAAAACTGGCACCCGGCAGGCACATTGCTCTTTCCGGAAGTTTCTTCAAGCCTCTTGACCGCAGAAATCCGGGTGGGTTCGATCACGCAGCGTATTTGAAGCGACAGAAGATATCAGCATCTGTTTTTGTTTATGCTGATTCGTCGATTGCTGTCGCCGGTGATCCCGACCCGGTGCACGGCACGATATTCGCGATAAGACAGTCGATCGCGCGTAAAATAGATGAGCTTCACGATCCACAAACTGCCGCGATCATGAAAGGTTTGGTTATTGCCGACCGCGCGTCGATCGATCAGGAAACCCTTAATAAC
>JAEYUD010000221.1 GCA_023433685.1 Bacteroidota bacterium | reverse complement strand
CTCGGGAGATGACAGCGCAAGCGCGTCCCTGTTCAGATCATTTTTTTTCGCGTTCTCCCGGGTGAATCGCTCCGCGCCGTCGGGATTTACGAGTGGCATTATCCAAAGGGTTATTCCATCCAGGATGGTATCTCGCAGGTTCTTGAATTCCCGCGGGTTCTGTAGGAAATTGAGCAGGTCGAGCAGGGAGGAGTTTGCCGTGGGTTCGTCACCGTGCATCTGCGCCCACATAAACACACGCTGTCTCCCTCTCCCCGTTTTTATTAATTTAATTTCACGCCCTTCAACTGAATAACCGGCAACAGTTATATCAAAGAGCGGTTCCCCCTCAAATTTCTTTAAGCAGGCAAGATATTCAGCATGACTGTAGTACCTCTCCCGTGGCAGCCGTTCCCTGAACGACCCGTGATTATCGAAAAGTCTCATAAGCACCGGATCCATCTTTACGCGCCGGGGAAAATTATCAGAACATCGTCCCCAGGGTTATGGTTAGATATATCCCGGTGAGGTTCTCCCTCATCACTCCCTGCATCCCTTCAACCCCTCCGTCGAAAAGATGTGCATAGTAGTATCTGATATTGAGGCCCAGGAGGCTTTTGGTATTTATCCCAAAGTTCGCGCCTACTCCCGCGTAGCCGCCCAATGCCACTTTCGCCTGAGCCGAGCCAAAAGCACTGAAAAATTCCTTGTCAAAGGGTGTGGTTACAATAAAATCGGGTCCCACCCCTATCGTCAGGTAAGGTCTCAAATTCTCTGTAAGACTCTCTTTAAACAGCCTGTACTGTAACCCTGTGTACAATGGAAGCTGGAAGACCCTGTTTTTCTTCCCCACAACTATAACGCGACCCCAATAGTCGATATACTCAAATTCACGGGCATCCTTCACTTCACTAAAAGAGAGATCGGCAAACCAGGTGAGGTTATCTGAGAGGTCTTTTCTGTAAAAACCACCAAGACCGAACCCCCCTTCACCAATCATAAGATCGAGACCCAGTGTGTTCGGGGGGAACTCCTTCGGTGGCTCGGGAGGTGCTACATCCCCCAGCTTCTGCGCGAAGATGTACGTTGAACAGAGGATAAAAACCAATACGATCTTTTTCATTTTTTTCTTATTTTTATGTTGGGCTTAAAATTAAAATTCCGGATTCAAGTTAATGATATTTCCTGATTGCAGTCAAGGTTATCCGTTGCTCCCCATTTTTCTCTCCCCTCCGGCAGGGATCGATCAATTACTGCTTTCAGGTGTTCACTGTTTATTAACATCTGTTTTCTCAAAAGGGTTTAAAACATGATACTGACACCACTTCAAAACTACAAAGATTACGATCTCGACCGACGGCTCTCTGAGCTTGCATCTTCACCGCGCGGGAATGGTTTACTCATTGTTTTTCCAACGAACAGAAGAATGCGCGAATTTAACAAAATTCTCGCGGTTTCATACCCCGGCCTTAAAATTTCCACTGCCACTATTCGTTCTCTCGCGTTAAAATTAGCGAGACAACTCGATCCCGGTTTCAGGATCGTGCCCGATGAAATTCTTGAAATATTTGTCCTGAATGTGATAGACGAGCTTAAGAAAACCGAAGTGGTGCCCCAGCTGACACGTGGAACCATCAAATTAATAAAGAACACGATCTCGGAATTCAAAGAGAACGGTACCAACCTCCAGACCCTGTTGGCTGAACTCGTGGGTCTTAACCCAATAAGTACTGAAAAAGCCGCGTTTCTTGCACGGGTTTGGGCTATACTTGATGAAAAACTCCGTTCTTCCGGCATGAAAGAGATCGGGGATGTCTACCTTCATATTCAGGCAAGAAAAACCGGACTCCCTGAAGCATTCAACTCTGCATTTCCCGGAATTTCCGAAATTTTTATGCAAAATTTTATCGAACTGACACAGCCCGAGGTTGAAATTATCGAGGGGATTGCCACAGCGGTTCAAAACAGGATATATCTCGATTTCGACTACAATACCGTGAATCACAACCTTTTTGAAAAGATCGAAAAAATCCACACCCGGCTGACCACCGCCGGTTTCAAAGGCTTCGCTTCAAAAACCGAAGACATGGCTCCCGGTTTTCAGAAGCATATCAAGGAAAACCTCTTCAGGCCTTTTAAACCACAACCTGTTAAAACTGATAATATCTTCGAGATCGAGGCGAACGACCTCTATCAGGAAGTTACCATCGTGGCGAAAGAGATAAAATCGCTACTGCTTACTGAGAAATATCTCAATGCCAACGAGGTGTGTGTTCTATTCCACAGAATATCGGCTTTTACCCCTTGGATTCGGACGATTTTCGACTCTTACGGTCTCCCTGTAAATATCACCGACCGTTACAAAACGGGCGATTTTGCATCAGTTTCGGGTCTTATCGATCTCCTCACCGTTCATAAATCACATTTCGGGCACAATGAGATTTTACGTGTGCTCTCAAACCCGCTTTTCCGTTCCATATACGGCGACCCCGTACACTTCAAGCGGGCATGCTCTTATATAAAAGTGGGGAGCGGCTACCACAAACTGATAAAACTTCTGCAGGAGGCTTTGAACTCCCTCCCGCCCACAACAACTGACAAGGATGATGAAGAGGAACCGGATGATTCTGACATAAGAACATCGCTGGTATCAGCTCTTTCGACCGTTCAAAGGCTCCATGATGATCTTTCACCTCTTACAGTGCCTCAGGAACCGGGCATGTTTTTTAGAAACCTGAGGGATCTGATCGCCAAAACAGGATATCTCCCCCACTTCCTCGATGGGAAAGGGGGTGGCTCCCTCTATAATACCAGGGCACTTTCCTCTTTCATCAGGTCCGCTACACGTCTCTTCGATGTACTGCAGGATTACGATAAGGGGATTCGTGACTTCGATGAATATTTCAATGTACTGGTCGATCTTTCACAGGAGACAAGATTTAACCTGGTTGAACAGCCCGAAACAGGAGTGATGATAACCACACCGGACGAGATCAGGGGACTCAAGTTCAAACACCTGTTCATATGCGCGCTTAACGAGGGCGACTTCCCCACCCGCTACAAACCTGAAATATTTAAATATGACGGCGCCGCTGAACAAATAAAACGCCACTCTCCCGGTGAACGGCTCCTGTTCTATCAGGCACTTTCAGCATGGAGAGCTGAAAAGAACTGTCGCCTCTATCTAACCAATAGCAGGATTGCGGCTAAAAAAGAGAATGTGGAATCTTTCTTCAAAAGGGAGATGAAGGCTCTTTTCACTGTCACCAAAATTGAGCATGGTACATTCGAAAATCTGATATTCAACAACCGGGAAGTTTGGGAGAAGGGGGCATGGGAGAACATGCCTGTCGAGCCGGAAATGGTGGAGGTAAAAAGACGCGTTGATGAGAATCACGCCCAGTCGAACCTGCCCGGATTTGAAGTGGAAAACCCCTGTGCCGGCTACATCAACTTTGATCCGTACGATGAAACGGGTCCCGGTCTCCCCGTGATCAGAAAAGTGAACCAGCCATTTTCACCCACCGCGCTTGAAAGTTACGGAGCGTGCCCTTATAAATTCTTCGTGAAACATATTCTTAAAGTGGAACCGGCAGAAGACCACAGTGAAGAACTCGACGCGAAAGAGTTTGGTACTTTACTTCATGAGATTCTGCGAAATTTTCACACCAAACTCACAGAAGAAAACAAAACCCTCCGGAATTGTTCCGACGAACAATTGAAAACATATCTGAAAGAGATGATCGATATCGCGGGGGCAAATTCAAGAGTGGAGCTTAAAGAACTGCTCGACACCGAGTCGTTTATCTCAGCGGAAAAAATACTCGGTATAGCCGGCGACCAGACCATGTCGATACTCTGGCATTATCTACTTGAATCTCGGAACAATAATAGCGGACTTGAACCCGCCCTTTTTGAAAACCACTTCCATGACCTCAAACTGACGGGGCTTAACAGCGAAAAAATTACAGCCCCGTATCAGATATCACTTCATGGCACGATCGACCGCATTGATATCGATCCCGCGAACAAACTCTACAAAGTGATAGACTACAAATCAGGAACGAAAGACTATCCTGCAGAAGATGTTAAGAGAGGGAGCAGACTTCAGATACCGGTCTATTTGATGGCAACTGTTAAAGGGATTGTTTCCAAATTACCTGAAGATCATTCATATCTTTTCCCTCAAATTTTCTCGCTTAAGTACGATGAGAAATTATTCGGGCCTTCTGATGTTCGAATGATTCGATCGGGTAGCCGGAGTGACACGCCTGAGATCGCGAAATCACAATGGGATGAGGTACTTGCACTTACGGAGGAAAACATCAAAAAGTTTGTGCTTGGTATTTTTGAAGGAAAATTCCCCCTGACGGGTGACCCCGCCAGGGATAATAAAGCTTGCAAGTTCTGTGATTACAAGGGACTCTGCCGGGTTAAGGAGCACATCCTTTCAGAAGCTTCTCAAAACCCTTTAGAATCGGCATCTCAAGCTGACCCCATGGTTTTACCGACTTAAGAAGCCCGTTCGCCTTCTCAATTTTATCCTGAGATACGTGCTTGCCTTCTTTTATGGCGCCGATAAACTCCGGCATCAGGCCTGAAATGGCAGCAAGTGTTTCAGCGTGGGGTTTTATTTCGAACAGAATGGGATTTCTGGAGATCACCTCTTCGAGGTCCTGAAGTCCTGACTTCCAATAAGCGTTCTGATCAAGCAGTTGAGTTGCAACCTTGCTGTCTTTTGTTTCAATGAAAAGGTCGACCATCGCATTGAAGTTCCTTGCCACTTTAGCGTCGGCGCGGCAAGCGTCAACCAAACGGGTGTAAGGTGAGAACTGGGTATATTTCACACCATGACGATGACGCTCATAACCTTTCAATGGTTCAAGTATATCGGCAAGCATTTTCAGGGGCTTTATCTCCTCACCACCGGTTAACCGCCTTAGCAACATCAGATGATTCTTTTCATGCAGCAGCCCCACTTCTTCAAGTTGGAGGCTGATCCTGTCGAGCCTTCTGTACATGTCTTTCACATCATTCACAGTGTTTGACGACCAAAAACGCTCGGCTATCGCTGCTGTGCGGGGCCAGATCCTTGAGTCAACTGTCTCCGGAGTCACCATTTCAGCCCACATGGTTGCCTCACCACCGAGTATGTTCGCCATCTGCTCCGCGGGAAGAACAGTATCGGGAGAAATCGGATGATTCGTGTAGTGGAACTCTGTCGACTGGTTCAGATCGATGTAATAACCGTTCGAGAGGATTACCTGATATCCATCTTTTGACGCCTGCAAAAGTGCTTTTTTACCTCTCCACGAGTGAATAACTATCTCTTTTGGCATGTCAGGCTGAAGTATCTCATCCCAGCCGACCATCTTCTTTTTGTTCTTCTGAAGAATTTTCAGTATCCGTTTGTTGAAATACGCCTGAAGTTCATGCTCGTCCTTTATTTTGTTGTCTTTCATGAACTTTTGAATATCAGGGTTGTTCTTCCAGTGATCGGGTTTTACTTCATCACCACCAATATGGAAATATTCATCGGGGAAGAGACCTGCCATCTCGGTAAAAAACTTGCCGAGAAACTGATATGTCGTCTCTTTTGCCGGATTCATAACGGGCCCAAAAATTCCCCAGTTTCTTTCGATCTTGTATGGTCCCGGTTGGCTTGCAAGTTCAGGATGTCCCACAAACCACGCCGTTGTGTGCCCGGGAACGTCGAACTCAGGATAAACCCTTATTCCCCTGTCGCCGGCATATTTTATGATCTCTTTTATCTGCTCCTGGGTGAAATAATTACCATCGGAACCCATCTCATGAAGCTTGGGGAAGACCTTACTTTCAATCCGGAATCCCTGATCTTCAGAAAGATGGAAGTGAAGAACATTCATTTTCATGGCTGCCATACCGTCAATATTCCTTAACACCATCTCCATTGGCATCCAGTGGCGGCAGGCATCGATCATAAGACCGCGCCATTTGTAGAAAGGCTTATCCTCAATTTTTACCACGGGAAGGTAGTAACCTTCTCCGTCTTTCTCTATCAATTGCAGAAGTGTTTCAAGACCTCTCATTGCTCCGAAATCGGTTACCGCACCTAGTGTGACCCCCGAACCGGTCACTTCGAGCGTATAGCTTTCATCTTCACCAACTTTAAGTGCTCCCTCCCTCTTGAATGAAATTCTTAGCTGAGGTGATTTCAGGGTGTCTGAGTTTGAAACATTATCCTGAAGAATGAACAGCCCTGTTCTGCCTGTAAGACGGCGAAGAACGCGGGTGGCGTAAGCATTCAGTCGTTTTGAAGTGGAGCCATCAACCTTGAAAATAAAACCGGTGGTTAACCTGAAATTACCACTGCCGAACTCCACCTTTGCGGGTACCGGCATCAGGTTGTGAAACCGGGTGTTCTGTGCCATGCTTTCTCCTCCTGATATAATGAGTATTGCCACAAAAACTGTCACTATTTTATAAATGATGAATTTTCTTTTCATCTTGCCTCTCCTTCTGTATCCAGATTTTTAAACCAAATTTTATAAAGCAGATAGCTCAAAACCACAAGAATTGCTGCCGCGTAGGCAAGCATTTCACTCTCCCGCAGTACAACTAACATGGCAGTGGCGAAAAGGAGTAATTGCCAAGGCACCGCGATCAAAGCCGAAATAATATCCCTCCGGTTCTCTTTCTTGATCGATTCCCTCTTCTCAGCCGGAATTGCTGCCGTCACCGGTCCCCAGAATCCAAATGGTCTCGTGCGTAAGAAGAATTTCTCAAGGGTTTCCTGTTCTGTGGGTTCCGTGAGTAGAGTAACCACAACCGTACCCGCGAACGAAAGCAGACTCACCGCGAGAAATGAAACGTACTCAGGTACATCGGGGAAGAGCAACCCCTGCACTATCGCGGTTGCCATGCCCATAAAAACACCGGCTGTGAATCCGTATCCGTTCAGCCTCCACCAATACCATCTGATAATAAGAGGAACTATGAGGCCCGCTCCCATCGACATGGTAAGCCACCCCCAGATCTGATTGATGCTTGTAATGAACAGCGTGAGGATCAGTCC
>JAEYUD010000214.1 GCA_023433685.1 Bacteroidota bacterium | reverse complement strand
GGTAATAAAAACGCCGACCCTCTAACCAAAACGGCATACGAAAAGATCGCATTGAAAGAGAGTTACCTGAAACGACTTGCGGCGGGTTTCAAATAAGAACTCCAGTCTTCAGTCCGCCGCGGCGGATTCGGTACTTCGGTACCTCGGTAATACTGAGGTTCTGAGGTTCCGTAGTTCCGAGGTTCTCAAAGCTCAAGATGCCAGGTAATACTTAGCCCCTGACTGATGTTTTTAAGGTCCAAACCGGTGTTTGATTCAACAGATGAAGTAAACTGAGTAAAGATCACCGTTCTGAACTCGATCAGTCCTCCGGGGGCATGGACTCCCAACCCGGCGCCAAAAGTGGCACCAATTCCCACTCTTGATATCCCATCCGCGTCTTTCTCAACACCAGGTGTATTGCCCGCGTATGACAATTTGACTTTGCCCCCCGCGAAATAATTAATAGTCGGTCCACCAAACAGCATGAACCTAAGGTGAGCTTCAGGCGGGGTTAACCTTGCTTTCAGCAGGAGAGAGAAATCGATGTAATCGAGTGAATATTCAGTTTTTGTGATCTTTGGAGTTAAATTTGCAGGAGGAACATAACTCATAAGTGGCGAAAGGTTTCCACCACGTTTAGAGTACCCGATCTGAGGGGTGAGGTACAATATCCTGTCGATCTGTACATCATTATAAACATTAAAGAAGGGACTGAGCACATCCGCCCCCTGATGGGTGGAGAGTGATGCAAATCCCGTTTTGGCGATACCCGCCTCAACTCCAAATCCCGCCTGCGCGAACGAGACAGTGGTAATAAACAGTAGTATATATAATGTTTTTTTCATACATAATTCTCCGTATTCAGAACACCGGAACCTCAGAACCTCAGTACCTCAGAACCCCAGTACCCCGGAAACTCAGAAATTCTGAAGTTCCGAAGTACCGAAGTACCGAAGTTCAAGTTCTCAAGTTCTACTTAATCAGCATAAGCTTCTTGGTGAACGATCTGTTCCCCGCCTCAAGTTTGTAGATGTACATTCCTGAAGGAAGCTGTGTAGCGTCGAATTTTACAGTGTAAATACCCGCTGAATAATGTCCTTCAGTGAGTGTGGCAACTTCAATGCCGGTGGCATCGTACACTTTAAGGGTGATCTGTGAGGCCTGTGGAATCTCAAAGCGGATAGTGGTCACCGGGTTAAAGGGATTTGGGTAGTTCTGCGAGAGAACGAAATCCGTCGGCACCCCTTCCTCTTTTTCGAAAGCAGTTGTCACTTTGGTTTTGAATCTGAAAGGCTCTGACCATTCACCTTGTCCAAACGAATTCACACCTTTAACCCTCCAATAATAGATCTTGTTAAGAGAAAGACCATTGAATGGTATTGAAGTGCCAACGAAATTTGTCTGGTTGATAACGAGTGATCCGGGATCGAAAACATTTGTACTGGAAAGTTGGACACCGTATGAAGTAGCCAATGGATTGGCTGCCCACACGAGGATGGAATCGAGACCCACATTGGTGGTTTTATCCAAAGGAGCCAACAGTACAGGGGCACCTGGTGTTGCCGTGACAAATGAAAATGGATTTGACCATGCACCAACGCCGGCCGCGTTTTGAGCCCTTACTCTCCAATAATAAGTCTTTTGCCCCTTCACACCGGTAAAGGTAAAGGCAGTATCAACGAGATTATCTGCACCCATAATTATGAGAGAATCGAATGATGGATCCTCTCCAACCTGAAGGGTGTAATTTGAAGCGCCAACGAGGTAGTTCCAGCGAAGCGTCACTGTGTCACGCTGACCACCCGCGCCATTAGCCGGGGTTGCAAGAACAGGTGAAGCGAGAGGGGCAACCTGAACTATATTGCTCGGGAGGCTCTCATTATAGTTTCTGTCAAGCGCGGTTACTGCAAAATAATAAGTTATGGCTAAAGATGCAGGCTTTGGTCTTGCTTCACGGCTGCCATAAACGTCAACTATGTTCGCGCTGTTCTCAAAGTCTTGAGCAGTCGGGTTGGGCGTGGTAAATTTATAAACCACGTATCTTGATGCAGTGTCACCATCGGATGCCTGACTTGGCTTGTCCCAGATCAATGCTGATGTACCTGTTCCGGGCACTCTTTCGAAGTGGAGGTTCTGAGGAGGATTCGGAACCACGATATCCTTCCAGCTCATCTGCGGAAGTAAAGCCACTGTTCTGAATAAATTTTGTTTCAGTGAATCAGCAAATCCTTTGAAGTTCGAGATGATATCTGAAGATCTGTAGAATACACCTCCCTGGGTTTTCGGGTTTGCCCTGTTGGCGCGGATCTGATTGTGAATTTCACTCGCGTTGCTCCAGCTTGATATCCTGTAGGTGGCCTGTCCCGGGTAGAAGTGGCGGCCGTTGCGGGCAACAGAGTCAGCCCACCAGGGCATCAGTTTTCCATAATCCTGTGATCCGCCAAATGGCCAGTACAGCTGCGGTGTCAGATAGTCAACCGCTTTGTTCTGCAACCAGTTGATGGCATCGCAATAGATCGAGCTGTAGGCATCAAGTCCGGTTATTCCCGGGGGAACTCCGTTTTTCCAGATACCGAACGGGCTCATACCGAACTTCACATTCGATTTGTAGAAGTGGGAGCTGTCGTTTATCGCCTTAATAAGGATGTTGATGTTATCCCTTCTCCAGTCGTTGATATTCGAGAACCCTCTTGAATAAAGCCTGAAAGTGGCAGAATCCTGAGTGGTTATCTGATCGGGTGGATAAGGGTAGAAATAGTCATCCATGTGGATGCCGTCAACGTCGTAACGCTTCACCACATCGAGAATAACGGAGAGAACGTAGTCCCTCACCATTGGGAGTCCCGGGTTGAGGAACCTGATATTGCCGATCCGGAGCGCCCACTCGGGGTTCTCAACCAAAACGTGCGTGGGAGCGAGATTATAGCTGCCAACTGAACGCTCGGCCCTGTAAGGGTTGAACCATGCGTGCAGTTCCATCCCCCGCTTATGAGCTTCTTCAATGGCGAATTGAAGGGGATCATAACTGGGAGCGAGCCCCTGCTGGCCTGTCAGCCAGTAAGACCATGGTTCGAGCGCGGAGGGGTACATCGCGTCGCATTCACTTCTTATCTGAAAAATAACCGCGTTTATACCGGCTGATTTCAGCGAATCAAGAAGGGTGATAAGCTCTTTTTTCTGTTGGGTGGCGTTAGTTCCGCGTGTAAGTGGCCAGTCAAGATTGGTAACTGTCGCTATCCAGGCGCCCCTGAACTCCCTTTTTGGGTTCTGAGCACTTGCTACTGAAAGTGCCAGAAGGAGGATCAGGAACAAAATTTTAACATTTTTCATTGTACCTCAACTCTTTATTTTAAGGATTGGAATTCGTTAATACAGATCAATAAAACCCGTGAAACAATTTTTTAGTTATCTGCTAATATCACTTTTTTTCTTTTCAATTACAACTTTATTTTACGGTTGTAAAGATACCATCAATCAGGCGGATGTTGATGCCGTCGTGATCCCCGACAAGGGGGTTTCGTTTCAGGCCCACATCCAACCGGTACTTCTGCTGAAATGCGCCTTTTCAGGTTGCCACGACGACCAGTCACGGGCTGCCGGAATGAGCTTCACAAATTACTTCAACACCGTTTCCGACCTTACCATTGTGGTTCCATTTGAACCGCAAAACAGCAGGCTCGTCTGGGCGGTTGAAGGGATATCGGGCGGGACCCCAATGCCGCCGCCTGCTTACCCGCGGATGACCGCCAACCAGATAAAGGGTTTCAGAACCTGGATCGGCGAAGGGGCGCGGAACAACTGATCACTTGATCCAACCCTCTTTTTTATACCAGGCAACCGTTCTTTTAATCCCTTCTTCAAGACTGACTTCCTGACGGAAGCCGAAATCTTTCATCGCTTTCGCGGGGCTTGTCACCCAATGCCTCTGCACCAGGTCCCTTGCCTTTTCAAGGTTCAGCGTGGCTGCCTTGCTGCTGAACATCGAGAAAAACTGGGCGATTGCCGAAACAGTGTAAACCATGACGTGCGGGAAAACAAGTTTGAAAGCACCTTTTCCGAATATCTTTTTTGATATCTCACCCACTTCATCCCATGTGTAAACTTTTTCACTACTGAGGAAGTAAACCTCTCCCCGGGTTTTTGGATTTTGGGAGGCAAGATACAGTCCGTTCACCACATCATGAACATGAAGAAGCGAGATGGTTTTTCTGTCAAACCCTACCTTTGTGAACAACCCTTTAGCGTAGGTCTGAAAGAAGATACCAACCTCGGTGTCCCTTTCACCATAGATCGCCGGACATCTGAGAACCGTGACCGGCACCCTGTCGTTGTATGAAAGAACAAGTTTCTCCTGCTCGAGTTTGCTCTTTCCGTACGTGGTCAGCGGGTTTGGTGTCCGTGCCTCTGTAATGGGCACTCCATCGGGTGACGGACCGGCAGCGGTTTGCGACCCGGAAACTACAAATTTTTCGACCGGCGCGCCTGATTCAATCACAGCATCGAGCAGTGTGCGGGTATTACCCACGTTCGACTCAAAGTACCCCTCCGGTCTCTTCGATTTAACCGTCCCGGCGATGTGGAAAACCAGTGAACACCCGGTGAGGGCCTTCTTTAATTCTTCCTTGTTGCCCAATCCGGCGTTAATCAGTTCAACAGGTTTCCCGTTGAGCCACTTAAGATCACTTGTCTTCCTCACTATGCATCTTACTTTATATCCTTCTGCCAAAAGCCTGTCGACCATGTGACTTCCGACGAAGCCGTTTGCGCCTGTTACCAGTGCAATTTTTCCGCTCATCTATTCAATTCCATACTTATAATGAACAATCAATCAGTTAATTCACTTATATCGTTGTAAGTGCAATTAATACAAAGGTTTATAACGTTTTTTTTTGTATATGTAACAAAGTAAATTTATATTCGAACTTCAAATTTAACTATTTTCTAACACTAAACGGATTGACAAAGTATAAAATCCCCCGGAGGAAATTTGAGCCTTTTCAAAAAATGTGTTGACTTTACCAGAGCGGACGATATTAAGAAGGCGGGCCTGTATCCCTACTTCAGGCCGATCGAAGAGAATGAGGGACCAGTTGTTCAGATCGAGGGGAAAAAGATCGTCATGGCCGGTTCAAACAATTATCTTGGACTGACCGCCCACCCACAAGTTAAAGAAGCAGCCATAAAAGCAGTTGAGAAGTACGGCACCGGATGCTCCGGTTCCCGATACCTCACCGGCACACTCGACCTGCACATCGAGCTCGAACAAAGAATGGCAAAGTTTTTCAATGCCGAGTCTGTGCTCCTTTATTCAACAGGATTTCAGACCGCCCTTGGTGTGATCCCCACCCTCGTGCAAAAAGGTGATTATATAGTTTCTGATAAAGACAACCATGCCTGCATCGTTACCGGTAACCTGATCGCCAAAGGCTCAATGGCCGAAATGGTGCGCTACAAGCACAACGATATGGATGACCTCGAAAGAGTGATCTCAAAATTGCCGTTCGACGCGGGTAAATTGATCGTCTCTGATGGCGTCTTCTCAACCGGTGGCGAGATAGTTGACCTTCCACGCCTTAATGAAGTGGCAAAGAAGTACAACGCCCAAATTCTCATTGATGATGCTCACTCCGTGGGTGTTATTGGTAAAGGCGGAAGAGGCACAGCTTCCGAATTCGGACTTGAGCATGAGATCGATCTTGGAATGGGCACCTTCTCAAAAACCTTCGCTTCACTCGGTGGTTTTGTTTATGGACCTGAAAGGGTAATCAACTACCTGAAGCATCATTCACCCGCGCTTATCTTCTCCGCTTCGCCCACTCCGGCAGCGGTTGCGGCAGCTCTTGCAGCACTCAGTATTCTTGAAAAAGAACCTGAACGCGTAACAAAACTTATCAGCAATGCTTCTTATGTAAGAAACAAGTTCAGAGAAGCCGGTTTTACAGTTACCGACGGTAGAACCGCAATTGTTCCTGTTATCGTCGGCGACGATGCACTTGCCTTCCAGATGTGGAGAAAACTCTATGATAACGGCGTGTTCGTTAATGTATTCATTTCACCTGGCGTTCCCGCGGGAAGACAGATGATGAGAACATCTTACATGTCTTCACACGAGACAGAACACCTCGACTACATTGTCGACACCTTTAAGAAGGTCGGATCCGAGCTTGGAGTAATTTAATTACCCTCCTTTATTTGCTAAAAGCTGCCTTCCAGCATGGACGGCAGCTTTTTTTGTTAAGTGCATAATTGTTTATTTTTGAAGTTTGTATCAACAATTATCCAAAGAAACCACTATGAGCAAGATTGAAATAAGAAAGATCGAAACCCCCGCGGAGATCATGAAGTTCATCAAATTCCAATGGAAGATCTACAAGAACGACCCCTATTGGGTACCGCCATTGTTGATGGACAGAAAGAAGATACTGAACAAACAGAAAAATCCATTTTTCAAACACGGTTCGGCGGATTATTTCATGGCTTTCAAGGATGGTGAACCGGCCGGAAGAATTGCCGCCATCATCAACGACCTCCATAATGAGGTGCACGAAGAAAAGATCGGTTTCTTCGGATTCTTCGAGTGCATCAATGATCAGGAAGTTGCCAACGCCCTGCTGGATACTGCCAAAGAGTGGGTTTCGAGCCGCGGCATGACCCTTATGCGGGGACCGGCCAGCTTCTCGAGCAATGACGAATGGGGTATGCTTATAGAAGGATATGAAGATCCCCCGACACTTCTTATGCCCTACAACCCAAGATATTACCACGAACTTCTTTTGAACTATGGCTTCGTGAAGGTAAAAGACCTCAACGGCTACAAGATCATTAATGAGAAGATCACAAAAGTGAACAAGATCCCCCGGGTGGCGGCTCTTGCCACACAAAAGTTCAATGTGAAGATCAGAAACATAGATCTGAAAAACTACAAAAAAGAGCTGGAAATTATAAAGAAGATCTGGAACGAGAACTGGGAAAAGAACTGGGGTTTTGTCCCCTTCACTGAGGATGAGATTGACGCGATGGCTGAAGACCTTAAACAACTCGCCACACCCACGCTCGCGTTCTTCCTTGAGATTAACAACCAGCCGGTGGGCTTCTCTCTGACACTGCTTGACTACAATCAGATATTCAAACAGATGAACGGCAGACTGTTACCTTTTAACTGGATAAAGATGTTTACCCGTAGAAAAGACATGACCCGCTGCAGGATCATCATTCTCGGAGTGGTGAAGGCCTGGCAAGGGAAGGGTCTCGATGCTATCATGTATGACAACATAATTAAAAAAGCCGACGAGATCGGAATCCATTTCGGTGACGCCAGCTGGATAGTTGAAGACAACCTGAAAATGGTTAGAGGTGTTGAGACGATGGATGGTGAACTCTACAAAAAGTTCAGAGTGTATGACTACCATTTTTAGATCAAGCCTTCTTCTTGCGGTGTTGCTTTTTTGTAATGCTGCTGCTCAATACACGATCAACGATAGTGAATTGGTCAAAGCAACTTTCATGCGCGAAGGAAGTTCCGGTGTGATCCGGCAATATCTCGCTTCAAGAGAACACCGGAAAATAAATTCGGGCATTCTCTCTGCAGCAAATATAAATGACTCGACGCTTCACCCACTTCTCGCGGCTCTTGACCCTGCTAAACACGGAAAGCTTGTTGCTTTCGCGTTCGGCAACAATTCCGCAAGCGCCATTTCTCTCAAGTATCTTAGAGAGAACGCGCCTGCCGCAACCGGTGGATTTGCGCGTGAAGTGGTGGCTGCCCTCGGAAAATGCGGGGAAAAAGAGGATATCGACCTTGTGCTCTCGCTAAATGGTGACGGTGATCCATACAGAGTGGCAGGGATATCCATCGCGCTCGCGAACTTCGCTCTCAGAAACATAAAATCGGAGAAAACACCCGAAAAATTGCTTAAATTCGTCGAGCAGAGCCATTTTGACAACAAAACAAGATCATTGGCTGCCTACGCCCTTTTCAGGTCGAGACCTCTCCCCGCTCAGACGGAACGCATTAAAAAAGTGCTTGACGATGTCATCAGGGATGATGTAACCGAAGAAGAAGAGGATTTTGCAAAATACCTGATCCTCAACCTCCGGTTTCTAAAACAAGCCCCATTCACAGTAAATGAAACCGTGAATATCCTCTACTCACTCGACTACTCCCAGCAGGTCGATCTGATCTCTCTTCTTCAATTCAGAAATTTTGAATCCGGAAGCGAGATACCCGGTTTGATTTCAATGACAGGTGACAAGAATCAGAACCTCGCTCTTACAGCCCTTCTGGCACTTAAAGAATCGAATGCATCGAAAGCAGTTAACGGTCAGCATTTCGAATCACTCTCAGCGGTTTTGAGCAAGACCTCCAAGGGAACCGTACTCTCTGAAGAATTCCTAAAAACCATGATGAAACTTTTCCCTGACAAGAAGGAGGATGTATTCGCGAAGTTTTCGGGGTTGCTTTCAAGTGAATCTTTAGCCGGTGTAGTGGGTTCTTCCCCCGGACTTGTAACCTCTCCCTTCGATACACTCGTGGCAATTTACAACAGCGGGCGTGAGCCGGCTAAACTGGCCACGACAACCGCGTTGGGTGATCTTAAAAGATTTGGCGCGGAAAACGACCGTATCAACGGTTTTGCCCTGATGAAACTCCGCTCAGGTTATCCTTCTGTGGTAGTGACATGTTGCGGTATTCTTGATTCAGCTTTTATAGAATCAAACAGGGCAGCTGTTAAAAAACAAATATTAGAGGCTATAAACGAAGACCTCCACAACCCAAATTTTCTTGAGGCCCATCAGTCGCTGCTGGAGCTCGCAACCCGCATCGATTCAGGTTTCGCGGATTCCAAGAAAGCGTTGCTCCACAATTCAGCCATCAGTTCGATCAGAGCCCTTTCGGGCGAAAAGATAAAACGGGAGTTGCCGAAAAATTTCGATGAGATCTGGTTCAACGCCTTCAAGTATACCAGGGCGGTGGTAGAAACCACAGCGGGTGAGATCAGCCTTGAGCTTCTGCCACAGTACGCTCCGGTTTCCACCGGAAATTTTGTTACCCTTGCCCAGACTTCTTTCTACCGCGATATAGTTTTCCACCGTGTAGTGCCTGCTTTTGTGATTCAGGCTGGGGATCCTGCTGGAACGGGATACGGCGGTCCCGGATATGACATTATATCTGAACTCTCCCCTCTTGAGTTCACAACAGGCGCTCTTGGAATGGCAAGTGCCGGGAAAGATACCGAAGGTTCACAGTTCTTCATAATGAACGGAACGTACCCTCACCTTTCGACCCGCTACACTCTCTTTGGAAGAGTTACAGCCGGGCAGGATGTGGTTAACACAATTACAACCTCAACTGTCATCAAAAAGATAAGCCTGTTTGAGTAACGGCACATCCCCCGTCCTCCTGACGGCAAAAGAATTGCGTGTCGAGTACGGCGAACAGATCGTACTCGACGATGCCTCCCTCACCGTGCACGCCACAGATAGAATTGGGCTTGTTGGCAGAAATGGTGCCGGAAAGTCGACTTTTCTCAAGATCATCGCCGGTTTGCTCGAACCCGATTCCGGTGAGGTTGCCCAACAGAGAAACCTCCGCGTAAGCTTCCTTTCACAAGAGTTCACTCTCGATGAGAATCTCACCGTGGGTGAAAATATCCGGAATGGCGCCGGGCATATCTATACGCTCCTCTCCGAATATGAATATCTACCACCCGAGTCAGACAGGCGACACCTCCTCGAGGAAGAGATCGCCCGTGTTGATGGATGGGACATCGACAGGAAGATCAGCCTGCTTATGAATTCGCTTCAGGCACCCGGTGGTGAAAGATTGGTTTCAACCCTCTCCGGTGGTGAAAAAAGGCGTACCGCGCTTTGTAAAACTTTGATCGCCAACCCCGACCTGCTTATACTCGATGAACCAACCAACCACCTCGATACCGACACGATCGAGTGGATTGAAAATTTTCTTGCATCGTACAAAGGCGCGTGCATCTTTGTGACACACGACCGATA
>JAEYUD010000191.1 GCA_023433685.1 Bacteroidota bacterium | reverse complement strand
CATACCAGCTATCTTGAACCGCTGAATTTTTCCGAGACGGGTTTTGGGAAGTTCTTCTTTAAAGAGGACAAATTTCGCCACTTTCTTCGAGGGGTGGGCGGTCTTGTTGTATTTGTCGATCACTTCCCATCTGAATGTTTCCTCATAATTGTGGATGTTTTTTTCTGCAAGTTTCTTGAAATTCGGGTAAATGGCTACTGAAATACTGTCGTTTTCAGCAAATGCGGCCACTTCAGAAACGTAATCAGAGGTTTCTTTCAACTTTCCTTCAATCTCTTCAGGGGAGATATTCTTTCCGTTTGAGAGGATTATAATCTCCTTTGATCTGCCCGTGATGTGAATGAATCCTTCTTCATCGAGATGGCCAATATCACCGGTACGGAGCCAGCCATCCTGCAGCACCTCCGCTGTTGCTTCAGGTTTGTTGTAATAGCCCTTCATTACGTTACGGCCCTTCACGAAAATTTCGCCATCCCGGGTTTCAAGAAGGATACCGGAAAGAAGCTGTCCGGCTGAACCGATCTTCCACTTCCCCGGACGGGTGAAGGTGATCATCGGAGCGCATTCTGTCATACCGTATCCCTCGAGCATTTCGAAACCGAGAGTCTTGTAGTCACTCGCCACTTCTTCATTCAGCTTCGCGCCGCCACATACCATAAATTCGACTTTACCACCGAACTTTTTGTGGACGGTACCAAATATTTTCTTTGAAAATTCTTTCGAATTCACAGCTTTTGCAACAGAGAAGAGGGATTTAGCAACGGGGCTAGCATTTATTTTGTCCATTATCCCCTTTCTTATCGCCTCATATAATCTTGGCACACCGATCATTATTGCCACGCCATTGTTCTGAAGTGTGGCAATTATATCGTCAGATACCATTGAAGGAGAGAACGCGATCGTTCCTCCGGCATACAAAGGGGCAATGAACGACCCGACAAGAGGAAGGATGTGGTGCATCGGCAGAAGGGCAAGAGTCACCCTCTCTGGGGTGAAAATTGGCACCTGATTGCTGACAGCGTCGATATTGTACATAATGTTATCAAAGGTGAGCATTACACCCTTGGGATAACCCGTTGTTCCGGATGTATAAGTAATTACCGCGACTTTATTTTGATCCTGCTGATCAAAAACCGCGGGTTCATACTTTTGATGTTCATCGGGGATGTTCTCAAATACAAATACCTTTATTTTGAACTCGAGAAGCGGTTCGATCTTCGAAAACATCTCAAGATTCTCCGACGATATAAAGATCACTCCCGGTCTGCTATCATTGAGGATATAAGCGACTTCGGAAGGTTGAGACATGAAATCGATAGGGACAGGTATCGTGTCATTTATCCAGCCTGAATAAAAGGCAAAAACCCATTCGGGCCTGTTTGGCGAAAAAATCGCGATCTTGTCAGGTTTTAAGTCGGAGTATAACGAAGCATAGTAATTACCTTGCCTGTAGAATTCATCGTAAGATATCTTCCGGTCTTTCCAGACAATCGCTGTTTTCTGTCTGCTCTGAAATTTCAACTTAACTTCCTTTTTTTACAGTATTTATGATGACAAAATAACAATACCGGCGATCTGGATTTTGCCGGAAGGAGCTGCCCTTTCACAAGACAGCTCCACATCAACAATTTTAACTTCCTTTTTTAACTATCCGCATTGAATAGAATGATCTCCAAACGAATACAAGCGCTACTGCCAGGAAAAGTACCCCGACATACGGAGCTGTATCGCGGAAGCTCTCCTCAATGGCGATCTCCATGGCGAGCAAACCGAACAGAGTTGTAAATTTGATCACCGGATTTAACGCGACTGATGATGTATCCTTGTATGGATCACCAACAGTATCGCCAACCACTGTCGCGTCATGAAGAGGTGTACCTTTCTCTTTCAGTTCCACTTCCACATATTTTTTGGCATTGTCCCAGGCACCACCGGCATTTGCCATGAATACTGCCTGTGACAGACCAAAAATAGCAATAGAGATCAGAAAACTGACGAAAAATGCAACCGGTTGCTTGTCACCGTGTGCGGGCGCGGAAAGAAACGCGAAAGCGAGCGCGAAGCTGAAGACAGCAACGAAAATGTTGAACATTCCTGTCTGCGCGTACTGCGTGCAAATTTTTACAACCTCTTTCGAGTTTTCTATCGAGGCACTCTTTTCAGCTGTCTCATCGAGATTGATGTTCTTTTTGATATACTCAACAGCCCTGTACGCGCCGGTGGTAACCGCCTGACTTGAGGCTCCGGTAAACCAGTAAACCACCGAACCTCCGGCGATCAATCCAAAGATTGTATAGGGATTAAGCAGACTGAGCAATGACTCGGGTTCAATCCCAAGTGTCTGCTTGATAACCAGAATCAGTGAAAAGATCATCGTGGTGGCACCTACTACTGCGGTACCGATCAGAACCGGTTTCGCGGTGGCTTTAAATGTGTTACCCGCGCCGTCATTTGCTTCAAGGTAATGCTTGGCTTTCTCAAAATCAGGGGAAAAGCCAAAATCCTTCTCGATCTCCGCGCTCACATTTTTCTGCTCTTCGATCAATGAAAGTTCATAGATCGACTGCGCGTTATCGGTAACTGGTCCATAACTGTCAACAGCGATGGTCACGGGGCCCATTCCCAGCATGCCAAAGGCTACAAGTCCGAACGCGAAGATCGCCTGGTATGCCATCATGCCGTCAGGAATGCTTTTGGATGCAACAAAAGAAAGGAACATAAGAAAAATAAAAAGCATCCCTTTCCAGAAGGCGCTGAAGTTTCCTGCCACAAAACCTGAAAGAATATTCAGGGATGGTCCCCCTTCGCGTGAGGCGGCAACTATCTCCGCAACGTGCTTCGATTTGGTGCTCGTGAAAATCTTTGTGAACTCAGGTATAAGCGCTGCACCCAGAGTTCCGCAACTAATTATTACTGAAAGCGTTACCCACAGATTATCGGGCAGGTGGCCAATAAGAACCTTGCTTATCAGAAATGTTACCGCTATCGAAAGGATAGAGGTGATCCAAACAAGATTTGTAAGTGGCTTCTCAAAATCGAGTTCATCGGTTTTACCGTACATCAGGCTGCTGATCGCCCTGTTAAGTCCGAATGCCACTATTGAAGTGATGATCATGAGTATCCTCATAACGAAGATCCAGGTCAGAAGTTCTTTCTGATAATCTTCCGACCCCACTGCAAGCACAATGAAACTGATAAGCGCCACACCTGTGACACCATAAGTTTCGAAACCATCCGCGGTTGGGCCAACGCTGTCGCCCGCGTTGTCACCTGTGCAGTCCGCGATCACACCCGGGTTTCTCGGATCATCTTCTTTAATTTTGAATACGATCTTCATAAGATCACTTCCGATATCAGCGATCTTGGTAAAAATACAACCGGCGATCCTGAGCGCGCTGGCGCCGAGAGATTCACCTATCGCGAAACCAATAAAACTGGGGCCCGCGAGATGCCTCGGGACAAAAAGCAGAATAATGAGCATCATCACCAATTCAACGCAAATAAGCATCACGCCGATGCTCATACCTGAATCAAGGGGTATGTTCAAAAGTTTAATTGGCTTCCGTTCTAAAGAAGCGAATGCCATTCTCGAATTCGCGAGGGTGTTCATTCTGATACCGAACCATGCCACGCTGTAAGAGCCCAGAATACCCACAACCGTCCAACCCAGAATAAAAAGCACGTTCCCCACTGGATAGCCTTGAAGGAACCCAAAATAAAACGCGACGCATACAGCAATGAACGCGAAAAGTATCGCCAGAAACTTCCCTTGCTGCAAAAGATACGTCTTGCTCGTCTCAAAAATGACTTGCGCGACATCAAGCATCAGCTTGTGTGCTCTGAGAGCCTTAACTTTCCGGTACTGATATATCCCAAACAGGATACCAAACAAACATACAAGCAAACCCCAATAAAGGAGGGTATTTTGCCCGGGGTTCAAAGCCGGGATTTTCAACTCGGCTTCACTCGCGCTCGCCTGGGCTGTTAACAGCAGCAATGATACCGGGATGTAAAGTTTTTTGAACATGTGACCTCGTAAAGGTTAATCGATTAGTTATGTGTTTTAGGCTATTTTAGTCGCGTTATTGTCGTTGGGAAGTTGAGGCAAAAATCCGGTGTCAAAATTATTACATTTTCAAGAAACTAAAAAGGGTTCTTTAAAAGAAATTTTTCTTTTAGGTAGCAAATGGTTATTTTTGTATTCTGTTAAAAATGTTTATTTACTAACCATAAAGGACCGCAATGTTTGCAGTTGTAGATATCGCAGGACAGCAGTTTAAAGTTTCAGAAAATGAGAAACATTATGTCTCACTTCTGAACGCTGTGCCTGACAGTGAAGTTGTATTCGAAAATGTACTTCTTTACTCTGACGACGCCGGCGTTAAAGTTGGCAAGCCCTATGTGGACGGCTTAAAAGTTACCGCTAAAGTCCTCACTCACGTTAAAGATGACAAAGTTCTCGTCTTCAAAAAGAAAAGACGCAAAGACTATGACAAACTGAACGGACACAGACAACATCTTACCAGAATTGAAATCTTAAAAATCGGATAAGGAGTTAGTAATGGCACATAAAAAAGGACAAGGATCTACCAAGAACGGCAGAGAGAGTAATGCCCAGAGACTGGGCGTTAAAGCTTTCGGCGGTCAGTTTGTTGAAGCCGGTTCGATCATCGTTCGCCAGAGAGGCACTAAATTCCATCCGGGTCTGAATGTTGGTAAAGGAAAGGATGATACCCTTTTCGCTCTTACCGACGGTACCGTACAGTTTAGAGCAAGAGCAAACGATCGTCAGTTTGTTTCTATTATTCCTCCCGTTGAATCAGGAGAATAAAATAATATGAAGAAGATCACCGTTGTCGGCGCCGGTAACGTGGGCGCTACAGCCGCTCAGAGGATTGCGGAGAAACACCTCGCTGAGAATGTTGTTCTGCTTGATGTAATTGAAGGCATTCCGCAAGGTAAAGGTCTTGACATGTGGGAGAGCGCTCCTGTCGAAGATTTCGACAGCGCGGTTATTGGTACAAACGACTACAAAGATACCGAAGGTTCTGACATAGTTGTTATTACCGCGGGTCTCGCGAGAAAACCCGGTATGACCCGTGATGATCTCCTGATGAAAAATGCCGAGATCGTCGGTTCTGTAACTGAACAGGTAGTAACCGGTTCACCCAATTCGGTGATAGTGGTTGTTTCCAATCCGCTGGATGTTATGACTTGGGTAGCCATGAAGAAAAGTAACTTCCCAAAAAATCGCGTGGTTGGTATGGCTGGTATTCTCGACTCCGCCCGTTTCCGTCTTTTCATAGCGAAGGAACTGAACGTCTCCGTAAAGGATGTGCAGGCTCTCGTTCTTGGTGGTCACGGCGATTCGATGGTTCCCCTTGTAAGATACTCCACTGTTTCCGGTATTCCAATATCAGAACTCATCCCTGAAGAAAGAATTGCTCAATTAGTTGACAGGGCACGAAATGGCGGGATAGAGATAGTTAACTACCTGAAAACAGGCAGTGCTTACTATGCCCCCTCCTCCTCTGCCGTTGAAATGGTTGATGCCATCGTAAAGAACAGACAGAGGATTCTCCCCTGTGCTGCTTATCTTGAAGGTGAGTATGGTTTGGATGGAATGTATGTTGGTGTACCTGTACAGCTTGGCAGCAACGGTATCGAAAAGATAATCGAGCTGAAACTTACTGATCAGGAACTTGCAGAACTTCACCGGTCAGCCAATGATGTTAAATCAAACATTCAAAAACTGAACATGTGATCTTTGGATCAAATTATAAAAAAAGAGGCTCTCCACCCGGAAGCCTCTTTTTTTTATGTATTAACTCCTGTTTATTCGTTCACCAATACCATACGGTATCTTACCCTGTTCTCAGCAACTTTTTTAAGGGCGAGGTTAACATCTTTCAGAGGCATCTTTTCTATCATAGGTCTCACACCATGATCAGCCGCGAAATTGAGCATTTCACGAAGCATTTCCGGAGAACCGGTTGCCGAGCCTGATACTTTTCTCTCGCGGGAAAGAAGAGAGAAAGCATTTATCTCAACCGGTATACCCAGAGCACCCAGAAAACAAAGTTCACCACGTGGTCTCAACGAGTTCACGAGTGCCTGCCAATTCATGCTGGCAAAAACCGTTGAAAGTATTAAGTCAAATTTCTCTGCGTAAGCAGCAAAATCCGGCTCTTTTCTTGAATTAATAAAACCGGTGGCGCCAAGAGAGCGGGCTTCGGCTTCTTTGTCATCACTGGTGGAGATCGCTGTCACTTCGGCACCCATTTTCGCGGCGAACTGTATCGCCATGTGCCCAAGACCACCGATGCCGATCACGGCAACCTTTGTTCCCTTTTTCACTCCGTATCTCCAGAGAGGAGAAAAAACAGTAACACCTCCACACATCAACGGACCCGCGTATTCCAATTCTATCGCGTCGGGCAACTGTATTGCGAATGCTGAATCAGCAATCACATGATCCGCGTAACCGCCGTGCCTTCTCACACATGTTCCTTCTGAAGAGGCGCAAAGATTTTCATGTCCCGTTTCGCACTGTTCGCAAGTGTGACAGCTGCCCGACTGCCAACCAAGCCCGACACGGTCACCCAATTGAAGGTGAGTTACACCTTCCCCTTTTCCAACCACAGTGCCAGCCACTTCATGCCCGGGAATGAACGGGTAGGTGCTCATCATCCAGTCGTTATCTATAAGGTGGAGATCACTATGGCAAATACCACAATGAGTCACCTTTATTTCCACTTCATTGGCCGCGAGTTGTTTCGGTTCGTATGAAAATGGTTTTAATTCCTCTTTTGCCTTGTACGCGGCATATCCGTTTATCATTTCTTCCTCGTTCTTTTTAATGATACTTTTGTAACATCACTTTTGGGGAGAAAAGTTTTACTTTTTTGAGCTAAATTTGGGGTCAAATAATAAATAATTGAGCAATGAACCTGAATTTCGAAGCCCTTTCACCCGCCAAAACCAGATTATTTATAGTTGTTATCGCAGCCGTGTTGTTCCTTCCGTTTCTCGGGAAGGTTCACTTGTTTGACTGGGATGAAATAAACTTTGCTGAGGCATCACGTGAGATGATCGTGACAGGCGACTACTTGCGTGTACACATCGATTATGAGCCATTTTACGAGAAACCGCCACTTTTCTTCTGGGTGCAGGTTACTTCAATGCACATCTTTGGAGTGAACGAGTTTGCCGCGAGATTCCCAAACGCGATTATTGGTATTATTGCGTTGGTAATCCTCTATTCAATCGGATCAAAACTCCATGACAAAACATTTGGAGTCTTTTGGGTAATGGCATACGCGGGATCTATATTGCCGTATTTCTATTTCCGGTCCGGCATCCTCGATCCCCTGTTTAACCTTTTCATGTTTCTTTCAGTTTGGTATATCCACAGGTTCTTCTCAGAAAATGAAGGAAAGAATTTACACTATGTGTACGCGGGTATTTTTTCAGGACTGGCTGTGCTGGTAAAAGGACCCGTTGGTTTGCTCCTGCCCGGCTTGACTTTTCTTATCTTCAACCTGTTGTACATCAAGAAGGAGAAGTTCAGAATATTGCAGATGCTGCTCTTCGGAATTATAGCGATGGCAACGGCTGGAATTTGGTTCGGAGTTGAATACACAGTAAATGGCCCGACTTTTCTTGAAGCATTCTTCAAGTATCAGGTCAGGCTCCTCACAACGGGCGATGCCGGTTTTAGTGGACCGGTTTACTATCATGTTGTTGTGGTGTTGCTCGGCTGTTTCCCTGCTTCTTTCTTTCTCTTTTATGCTTTCTGCAAAGAAAAGGGTGATAATGTATCTGGAAACCGGTTCCGGCTGATAATGACAATCCTTTTGGTGGTTGTAATAGTGATATTCTCCGTCGTAAAAACGAAAATTGTCCACTATTCTTCCCTCTCCTACTACCCTGTTACGTATCTTGGGGCACTCGCTCTCTATAATATCTATAAAGGCAAAATAAAATCATACACGGGGTTGAAAATATCCCTGATGGTTTCGGCAGTTTTTACCGGCCTCCTGATATCAGCACTCGCGCTCCTCGGCATTTACAAGAATGAGATCATACCTTATTTAACGGATGACTACGTTAAAGCCAACCTGCAGGCCAATTCTGTTTGGTACGGATTTGAGCCGGCAATTGGATTGCTACTCATCGGGTTTACTGTAGCGGCAATTGTTTTCTTCAACAGAAACAAGATCACAGAAGGAGCCGCGTTACTCTTCGGTGGTACTGCCATAACCCTCTCACTGATGCTTCCATTGATGCTGCCTCAGATCGAAAACTATGTCCAAGGTGCGCCAGTTGCATTTTATGAGTCGTTAAGGAATAGGGATGTCTATGTGAAATCAGTTGGATTCAGAAGCTATGCCGACATCTATTACAGCGGAAAAGTAAAGAAGAACAGCGCTTCTGGTATTGGTATAAAGCACAGTGAAATAGAGAATTTCCTGATTCACGGAGATGTGAAGAAGCCGGCTTACCTGGTTACCAAAATAAATGAAAGGGAAAAGTGGACTTCAATTCCCACTCTGGAAGTGCTCTACGAAAAGAATGGATTTATTTTCCTAAAAAGGAAAACCGCGAAGTAAAATAAAAAGTGCTGTTAATTGTAGATATCGAATTTGGCAAGCCCCATTTTCTGAAGCCTGTGCTTTAGAGATGTGACCAACACACCGATGCCATAGATGGAACTTCTTCTGAAGTTTATTGAAGAAGCCTCTTCAAAATACTTTGTAGGACAAGTTACCTCACCTATCTCATATCCTTTGAAAATGATCTGAGAAAGCATTTGATTGTCGAATACGAAATCATCCGAATTGGCTTCGAGGTTCAGGTTCCGCAACACTTCGGCTGAAAACGCGCGGTAACCTGTGTGATATTCGGAGAGTTTCTGCCCAACGAGCCAATTCTGAACAAGTGTCAGAATCCTGTTCGCTATATACTTGTAAACCGGCATCCCCCCTTTAAGAGCGCCCTTGCCAAGAATTCTTGACGCAAGTACCACCGGGTAAAGTCCGTTCGCGATGATCCATGAGATTGAGGGGATAAGCTTTGGAGTGTACTGATAATCCGGATGAAGCATGATCACTATATCGGCACCTATTTCAAGGGCTTTTCTGTAGCAGGTCTTCTGGTTCCCGCCATAGCCCTTGTTATTGTCGTGTTTGATCACATGCTTGATACCGAGTTTCCTGCCAACTTCGGCAGTATCATCCTTGCTGGCATCATCCACAAGCACCACATCGTCGACGATGTCAAACGGAATTTCATTATAGGTTTGTTCAAGGGTTTTCGCGGCGTTATACGCGGGCAGAACAACAACGATTTTTTTATTATTCAGCATCTGTCACAATTTTAGAAAATTTTACCGAGTACTTCAACCATCTTATTTCGGAAGATGGGTTTTGAAACGAAATCGTTGAACCCGGTGGCGATGAATTTTTCTTTATCACCCGGGAGGACGTACGCCGTAACCGCTATTATGGGAGTTTCCTCCAATCCATCCATCGTTCTGATTATCTTCAACGCGTCAAGACCGTTGTACTCACCCTGAAGATTGATATCAAGTACAATGAAATCAAATTTCTCACTCTCAAGCAAAGGGACAGCGTCCTCAAAACTCTGAGAAAATTTAATCGACTTCAACTCTTTCATCTGAACTTTGAAGAGTATCTGAGAATCAAGCTGATCTTCAATATAAAGACAGTTCAATTTTGAGAGATCAACTATGGCGCCTTCTTTTGGCTCCGCGGATCTTTGAACAGGTGTTGGCTGTAGAGGTTGTCTTGTCTCCACATAAGAGGGTTCGGGTTTGACCGGTGCTGCTCTTTCAGGAATTCGCTCTTCGGTTGGTGGAGGTGTCCGCCTGACGGGTTCCTGAACGGGAGGTGGAGCGGGTGTTCTTGCAGGTATATCCTCGTACGTTCGTCTGAACGATTTGTCGCCCGTGCTGCTGCCGCTCTCAAATAGATCACGTTTTTTTGCCGCGGGAGTGTACCGGTCATCTTTAGAATGGTCATCTTCGAATGTACGGCTCGTTTGCTTTTCATTCGGAACTTCAGTTTCTCGCCTTCTTCTCCGGTTAAGGAAGTCAAGTTCACTGTCAAAATCGAAATCGGTGTAATCACTTTTCTCATATTCCGGTAGCTTTTGCTGTCTTGCCTCCGGTTGTGAGTACGCGGGAGGTGCTGCCACCGACCCGGTTGAGTAAGTTTCAGTGGGACTCGCGGGTCTTTCCTTCTCAACAGAAATTTTATCAGCAACTATTGCCGGCTTAAATATTCTATCCTTCCCGTCAGTAGCCTTGGTGTCCTGCGTGTCGAACTCTCCATCGATTGGAAGCACCAAACCGATCTCGTAAGGCGTACCTGAACGCTGGATAATCTCAAAATTCCCCTTGAGTAGTTTATACAAACGCTGTGCGGAAAATATTGTAAATCTGGAAACTCCAAACGCGCGCAACTTTGAGACATCCGAATCCACAAAAATATTCTGGATCAGATACAATAGTTTTTGCTGTATTTTCAGATTATGATCGCGGAATGTGATGATGAAATGACCTTCATCAATCTGATACCCGCTAATAATAAGCTCTTTTTCATCCGTGATGTGAGCCATAATTTTAATGAGAAGCAGAACAAGATTTGTTACCTTCTCCTCATCAGAGTCGACCATCAGTCCGGGCGTCTTACGGTCGGCATAGGTAGGCTTTCTCCAAGTGTTTTGGGTATCGTTAGCTTCTTTTATCACCCTTTCGATAAGATGATCGAGCGCGAAACCGGTCTTATTTATTTCCGCGAAATGCTGCTCGATCTGTGCATACTCCGAAATGGAGTCCATAGTAAAGAGTAGCTTTTTGCGGTTCTCATCGATGAAATCCATCGCCTCCTCCTGCTCGGTGGTAGGTGAAGGGATTGAATCTTTCAATTCAGCAATAAAACCAACAATAACATTGATGGGTGTGAGTATCTCATGGAAAATATAGGAGAGTTGACCGGGATCAATTCCACCGGCTTTTATTTCATGGTTACCTTGTATCTGTTTCTCAACGTAAACAATTTTTTCAACCGGCTTCTCAACGTAAACAATTTTTTCAACCGGCTTCTCAATTATCACTTCCTTCGGTTGGATCTGAACCTGCGATAATTTGCCGATGTATGCAATCTGATTAATTTCGCCGTCAATTCCCTGGAAGGCAATTGAGGTAACCTCCGCGGCTACCGTCTCACCTGATTTCTTCTTTATGTCAGCAGGGAAACTTACCGGAGTAATGCTCTTTTTTAAGAAGTCAGCCCTCGAACTCTCAGTGGTTAAACTGACGATCGAATTACTTAGAAGATCTGAGCGTTTGAATCCAAGGTGTTCCTCTACTGCCGGATTTACGTAGTTGATAAATCCGGTATTGTCAGTTACCACGAGAATGTCGCGCGAGTGTTCAAATACCGTCCGCATCATCTGGAGCTGTTCTTCCTTTTCAAGAAGACCTGTTATGTCCCTGACAATGTTAAAGTGGGCTTCGTCTCCCTCATAATTGAACGATATTTTGCATATCTCAACCTGGATCAGCGTACCGTCTTTCTTCCTGTGGTTGAACGGACCGACAAACTTCCCTTCTTCATTTTTTGCCGAATCTGCAATAGTCTGGATCTCATCCGGTAAATAGAGATCGGTCAGATCCATCTGAAGAAATTCGTTTCGGTTGTATCCGTAAATAGCCAACGCGGCATCGTTCACATCAAGAAATCTGAATGATTTGAGATCGTAAACGAACACAGCATCAGGATTTTTGCTAACTATGAATTCATACATCTTGTTTTTTAATTTAAGGACGGTTTCCAGATTAAAATTATTGACATCGCTAAATATAAGGTTATTCTCTGATACTGTCTCACTTTTGGCAGTCTCTTCATCGTGAGGTCTGGCAATGCCAAGCACTGCTACAAGGTTGTCATCAATATCCAGAAGTGGTATTGTTACTATCTGGTAGGGGCGGTCTACGGGGACGCCGGCCACTCTCCTGCTGATCATTGATGCAACAGCATTGCTGTCACGGAGGTATTTATCAAGTGAGTGATTGAATTCGTGCACAAACTGAGGGATGAAGTTCTTTTCAGATCTCCCCTCCATCTGCCCCGGTTTAAGATTTAGGAATGATGAGTATTTGTCGTTAACGAAGACGTATTTGCCCTCATTATCTTTCATCCAAACCATCTCATCGAGGTTGTTGGCTGATGATTGAATTCTGGTCTTTGTGATATAAGTGAAGGGGTAGGAAGACTCGATCTCGTTTATCAGAACAGCGAGTCCTTCGCTGAGACCAAGATCCGCCGATTCGCGGCTTGAAAGCCTGACTTTAAGTCTCTCGGAATCACGGATGAAGGCCTCTTTTACGTGAAAGCAGAAATAACTCCCGCCCTCAAGATCGATGCCGGTTTTGGTGAAGGAGACTGATATCTCTTTCCCGTTCCTGAGAAAAAGATTAACCGGATCCCCGAAAACGATTGATTGCGGTGAAGAAAGAAAAGATTTTACCTTTACCCCCTCTGAGATCAGGAAAAGATCAGCGAAGGTGTTGTTACTCTCTTTGATGCCGAACAGGTCGATCGCGGGCTGATTGAACGAAACTAACCGTCCGCTTCCGTCAACCACAACACACGGGGTCGCGAGACTTCGCGTTATACCGTCAAAACCTTTTTCCAGCCCGGACTTGTCGACCATCAAATTACTTTCAATTATCTTCTTTTTCGTTCATTCTGAATTATGGCTTTTGAGGGACCTCCGACAGTCACGAATACTTCATTTGAAGGTTTTGAAACATAACTCTGCCTGCTGAGTTTGATTCTATAATAGTACGTCTTCCCTTTTATTACAAGGGTATCATCGTACGCGGTCACATCCTGTGACAGAATCGCGATCGCTTGATAAGTACCACCAACTCCCTCTTTTCTCTCAACTATATTGGATTCCTCCTGATTCGAGTTGTCTTTCCATGTCAGTTTAACCATTTTCTTCGCAACCGCGGGAGTGTCTGCATAGACACCCACAAGATTTGATGCCGGAGTCAGATCAAATGGCCACGTAGTAACCGAGATCTCTTTTGAGAACCCTGAATCGGATTGGGCTATCACCCGCAACTTGTAAACGAATGTACCTCCCGCCGAAAGTGTTCCCGAATTGTCGGTGTACGAAGTCCTCGTTGCAGAAAGTGTTGCTATGGATGACCAGAAAGTTGAACTTGAAGACCTTCTCATCACATTCAGGAAGATCGCGTTCGTCGCACGGTTTGTCCAGTTAAGCTCCACTTCCCTTGTTCCCCACGCGGTGGCTGTTAACCCGGAAGGTCCAAGAACACCGCTACCGGTTCCCCCTTCTGAGTTAATGATCATACTGAAAGCCGACTTGCCGATCTTGTTATAACCTTTAAGCTTGTAATAGTTAATGTTCGCCGGTTTTGGTAGTGGAAGAAGTCTTGTGTTCCCCGAAACTGTGGTAAACAAATAGAATGATGAGTTATCCGTGTTAACCTCACTCAACCAGACCTCGTAACCGTCGACCAATTTGGATGTGTCTTTCCAGGAGAGTATGATATCAGTGGCTCCCTCGGGTTCAATTATTTCAAGTCCGTATGGCGCGGCAGGTGGTGATTTTGAAGTTACAACGGTTATCTTTGTCTTTGTTTCACTGTTGCTTGAGTTGCCGCCAAGATCATAAGCCTTCAGATAATAACTGAACGATTTGTCAACAAATGTCGCGGAATCCAGATTTAGAGTTACCTTTGGCTTGTTGCCATTCTCGGCGGTGAATGACCCTGCCATCGCTCCATCTATGTAAAGTTCAACTTTCGCGATCCCCTGATCATCAAACGCGTCGTAAA
>JAEYUD010000174.1 GCA_023433685.1 Bacteroidota bacterium | reverse complement strand
AGGTTGACCACTTCTATGGAACAGAGAAGTATGAAGAAATTATTGAGGATATGGGCGGCCACCTCAGAACCGAGCTTCTCGGTGAGAGGCATCTGGCGCAAGACCACCACTTCGCTTATTTAAAGATATCCGAGGGGTGCGATCATCCATGTTCGTTCTGCTCAATTCCGCTTATGAGGGGCTTGCACAGATCGAAGCCGATGGAAGAACTGATGGCTGAGGCTGAATTTCTCGCTAAAAACGGCGTGAAAGAGCTGATAATAATTGGTCAGGATACCACCGACTACGGTAAAGATATTTATGGCAGAAGGAATATTTCGGAGCTCATCAGAAATTTAAGTGGAATTAAAGGGATCGAGTGGATCAGACTGATGTATGCCTACCCATCCCACTTCCCTGATGACCTGATCGAAGAGCTGGCAGAAAATCCTAAAATGATCAAGTACCTCGATATACCACTGCAGCACATCAGTGATCCGGTGCTAAAGTCGATGAGAAGGGGAATTACCAAAAGAGCCACACTTGAACTGCTTGATAAACTCCGGAAACGTATACCCGGTCTGACTATCAGAACCACGCTGATCACCGGATATCCTGCAGAAACTGAAGAGCATTTCACTGAATTGCTCGATTTTGTCAAGGAATTCAAGTTTGACCGCCTTGGGGTATTTACTTTTTCAGTGGAAGAGAACACAACAAGTTTTATTTTAGGGGATCCGGTGGCGGCAAAAGACAAGAACCGGCGAAAGAGAAGAATAATGGAAGCCCAGAAGAAGATTTCAAAGAAAAAGAATGAAGGTCTTGTTGGCTCCGTTCAAAGGGTGATAATCGACTCGATCGAGGGCGATTATTACATTGGCCGTACAACAATGGATGCCCCCGAGGTTGATGGCGAAGTGATCATCGACAAAGAGAAGAAAAAATTGAAACCCGGTGATATAGTAGATGTTACGATTTATGACTCAGCCGAATACGACCTGTTCGGTAAAATTGGAAGAGACTAAAATGAAAAGACCACTTTTATTTTTGGTGTTTTTGCTCGCTTCTGTGACTTTCGCGCAAAATGACGGGAATAAACCACAGGATGGCGGAAGAGAGCCTGTTTTCTTTTTCGATATTTACAATTTTTACTCGGGTGACACGAGCCAGACCCGGGTTGATTTCTTCCTTCAGGTTCCGTTCGACAAGCTCAGCTTTATTAAGGCCGGTGAGAAGTTCAGGGCTGAGTATGCGGTTTCGATTACCGTTAAGGACGAAAACAAAATAAACCTTGTTACAGAGAAGCAATGGACCGAGAAGATCGAACTGATCGACTTTCAGAAGACAAATTCAAAAAGTGATTACAATCTCTCCGCCCGATCGTTTAAACTTCCTCCGGGAAAATACAATTTTGTGATAATTGTTGAAGACCTCGACTCAAGAAGGGAATACAGGGCAGAGGTTGACTTTCAGGCCCGCACTTTTACTCAGGAACTTGCCATCAGTGATATTATGATGATCTCAGGCAAAACCACAGGTGAGTCGGGAACCACGAAGATAATCCCGAATCTCTCCAGAAATGTCGCCACACAGAAAGACGGAATCCCTGTCTTTTATGAAATATTTTCATCGAGCGACAGGGACCTCGAAGTTACTTACACCATTATCGGAGTAAATGGTGATGCTCTAATGACAGAGAAGAAAACGGAGAAAATTAAAGCCGGAAACAATCAGATATTTTACACATTCAACTTTAAAGATGCCGGCATGGGTGAGTATAAAATGGTTATTAGTGCCCCTTTCGTTGATGGCAGCACGATCATAGGGAGTACGAAAACCTTTTATTCGAAGTGGTCGGGCATGCCTGCCACACTGAAAGACCTTGAGAAAGCCGCCGACCAGATGATCTACATAGCGGGTCCCGCGGAAATTGACTTCATCCATGATGGGAAGGATTTCGCGGAAAAACTTCAGAGGTTCATGGCATTCTGGGAGAAAAAAGACCCCACGGTCGGCACACCCGAAAATGAAGTTTTTAATGAATATTATAGACGAATTGAGTTCGCCAACAAGAACTTCAAGCAGATGCTTGAAGGATGGCGGAGTGACATGGGAATGGTGTATATAACCCTGGGCACGCCAAACAATATTGAGCGGCACCCCTTTGAGTATGACAGCAAGCCATACGAGATATGGGACTATTACGATATTAACAGGCGATTCGTGTTTGTCGATCAGACAGGATTCGGTGATTACCGCCTCATCACACCGTTTTTCGGTGAATACAGATACAGATATTAGGAGTAACGATTGATCCTTACGGTAACATTAAACCCGGTCATCGAGCACAGGCTGCATTTCAAAAAAGTAATTCACGGTGAAGCAAACAGAAGTGAAAGGCTTGTTTATTACGCGGGTGGCAAGGGTATAAATGTAAGCAGGCAACTTAACATGCTCTCGATACAGAACCTTGCATTCACTTTTCTCGGGGGTGATCACGGCAGAAGATTAAGAGCGGCGCTGACAAATGAAAAGATCAATTTTACAGCCATTCCAACCAAACCGGAAACAAGGTTCGGAAGTGTAGTGATTGAACATGAAACCGGTGTGGTAACTCACTATTTTGGTGAGGCACCTTCCATTTCGGAGGGAGAAGCCGCGGAATTTAAAGCCAAGCTCGAAAAAATGATGCAAAACTGCGAATATGTGGTGTTCTCGGGCAGCAGTCCTTCACCGGCATGTGATGATATATTCGCTTATGGTCTCGATCTCGCGTCGAAATATGATAAAACATCGATCCTTGATACTTACGGTAAGTCACTCGAAAACGCGATCACACATGAGCCGACCGTGCTTCATCTCAACAGAAAAGAAGCCGCCGCGTGGCTCGGGAAGCCCGTAACCAATGAAGAAGAGATCATCGCCGCGCTTAATAAATTCCGTGATCTCGGGGTTAAAATATCAGTAATAACCGACGGTGATGCCCCGGTATATGTGAATCATTTCGGGTTCATATATCGCGTGATACCCCCAAAAGTGGAAAAAATTGATGAGACGGGAAGTGGCGACGCTTTTGTTGCCGGCCTTGTTTATGGTTTATACCGCGACGAGATACTGACCGACACACTTAAATATGCTGCCGCGTTTGGAGCTGCCAATGCAGCAATGACAGAAGTGTGCGAAGTGAGTCTTGAAAAAGCGGGCGAGTATTTCAATCTTGTTGAAGTGGAGACAGTAGGGAAAAAACTGAACCTGATGAATGAAATGGTTTAGCCTGTTCCTCCCCCTTTTCACAGTAATTGCGGGAGCGCAGAGTATCACATCAATCGAGTACCCGGGTGGATCACCGGTGCCGGTCAGTGAAGCCAACGAGGCAATGGGTTTAAGAATACCTCTCAAACTTTCGTTATTTGTCCCTGATTCAGCTGCCGCGGGGCTCTCAAAGAAATTAAATTCACTTGGATATCTCGACCACCGCGCAACTCTGAGGATCACTCCCATCGATTCACTCTCAAGTAAGCTTGTAGTTGATATAACCCCAGGACCACGCGCGATACTTAAATCATTCAAAATTACCGGAAATGGTGTCGATTCCCTTTTAACCGGGGTTCGCGGTCTCGATTTTCTCACCGGGGGTCAGTATGATGAGCGTGAAATAAGCTCTGCTTGCGATGAAATTCTGAGCCATCTTGAGGAAACGGGCTACCCGTTCGCCAAGATAACCATCACCTCAATAAAAACCGGTTACTCACCCGATTCGAACACCTTCTTCGCCGATGTGACAGCTCAAATTGATCCAAGTAAAAAGGCAGTGATCAGCCGGATTGAAATAACGGGCAACGACGACACTTCCCCCGATGTAATTCTTAGGGAGATCAACCTTAAAGCCGGTGACATCTACCAGCCTTCCAGAAATCCGCGTATTACCGCGAGGTTAAATAAACTTCGCTTCTTTGAGCCGGTACCCCCGCCGGGATTTTACTTTAATGAACGGGACGAAGGGGTTCTGACCATTAGCGTGAAGGAAACCAATACAAACAACTTCGACGGTGTAATCGGTTACGTTCCGCCCGCGCAAAACGAGGAAACGGGTTACCTCACAGGTCTGGTGAACATCAACATGAGGAATCTTTTCGGGACAGGGCGAAATTTCAGTTTCAAGTGGCAGCAATTGAGCCGGAATTCGCAGGAACTGGATCTAAGTTATACCGAGCCCTGGTTTTTTGGGTTGCCCCTGAGCATCTCTCCCCGGTTGTACCAGCGGAAACAGGATACCTTGTATGTTGACAGAGTTATCGAATTGACGGCGGAGTATTTCGCCGGTGAGAATTTCTCGCTCGCGCTTAATTTCTCATCGAGATCGGTGATCCCTACCCTTTTTGAAAGGCCCATCTTTACGGTGTTTAACTCAACCATCACCACGGGTGGAATTGGGTTACGATACGATACGCGCGATGACCCCATCTCACCAACGGGTGGAATTAACTTTTTTTCATATTTTTCAATCTCCAATAAAAAGATAAACGGGCCTCAGGAATTTATAAGACCGGGGCAGTTGCTTCAGGTGAACCTAAGGAAGATCACATTTGACCTCGACTTCTTTTATGAGATATTTAACCGTAATATTGCCGCGTTAGGGGTGAGTGTCAGAGAGATTCAGGGTGACCTGCTTGAGGATTCCGACCTCTTCAGGCTTGGAGGCAATTCAACACTGCGTGGTTACCGCGAAGAGCAGTTCAGAGGCAACAGAGTGGCATGGACTAACATTGAATACCGCTTCCTCCTCTCAAAAAGATCTTATTTATTCGGATTCTTCGACACCGGTTACTACTTGTTGACCGGGGACGAGGGGAGGGCGATCACTGAAACATCCGCTGTAAAAAACGGGTATGGATTCGGCATGAGTTTTGAAACGGGTATCGGTCTTTTAAGTGTGAGCTACGCGCTTGCGGCCGGTGAGGGTTTCAGTGACGGGAAAATACATTTTGGCATTATAAATCAATTTTGAGACGATGGAGAAACTCCTAAAATACTTATTCGCTCCTTTGTTTGCTGTTCTCGCGCTAACCGCGGTGATCTACTTTTTCTTCAAGTCGTTGATCGTTACCTCTGTTCCAAAATACGAGGGCGAAATTCATCTTGCAGGTCTTACGGGAAATGTAGAGGTCAGAACCGGAGAGTCCGGCATCCCGTTCATTTCTGCCGGTAGCAGAAAAGACCTGGTTTTCGCTTTGGGATATCTTCACGCGAGGGACAGACTTCTTGAAATGGAATATCATCGGTTGGTTTGTGAGGGGCGTTTGTCGGAATATTTCGGAAAATCCGCTGTAGAGATCGATACTTATTTCCGTCAGTTCAGATTGAGACAAAGAGCACGCGAGCAGGCGGGAGAACTGAACGCGGAAGCCGCGGTTCTTCTTAAAGCCTACACCGACGGTGTGAATGGTTTTCTGAGTTCGGATGGAGCGGTTCTGCAGAGTGAATTCGCCGCGCTCGGGATCACTCCCGGGAAGTGGGAGCCCAAGGATATACTCATGCTCGCCATGTTCAATAATTACGTTGAAGAGAACAAATACGTAACGCAGGATATTATGGCGATGGTGAAGAAGAAGATCGGCCCCAACCGTAGCGCTGTTGTATTCGGTACGGAAGCTGATTCAATGGCATTTGCCAGACTTCCGGAAATCGATGAGAAAAATTTGATCAGGGAGACCGGGATAAGGAAAATAACCGGGGGAAGTAGTAGTACGGGCTTAAGTATTGCCGGAATTGAGG
>JAEYUD010000028.1 GCA_023433685.1 Bacteroidota bacterium | reverse complement strand
ATGAAAGAAAGATGGCGGTAGGACCGTCGGCCCCTCCGATGATACCAATGGAAGCGGCTTCATTCGGTGTAAAGCCCAAAGCGATAGCGCCGATAAATGTTATGAATATCCCGACCTGTGCCGCGGCACCGAGCAGGATTAGCTTCGGGTTGGAGAGGAGCGTGGAGAAATCGGTCATGGCACCAATTCCAAGGAAGATGAGGGGAGGGTAGATTCCTTTCAACACACCGAAATAAAGATAGTTCAGCGTGCTTCCCTGTTCATAAATGCCTATTCCAAGTCCGGCATTCTCAAGAAACGGGATATTTCCAACAATGATCCCGAAACCGATCGGAATCAAAAGCAGGGGTTCATATTCCTTTGAAATAGCAAGATAGATGAAAATCAGCCCCACAACAATCATCACCACATGACCGATCGTGATGTTAGCAAAGGAGGTGTACTCGAAAAACTTTACAAGGGTCTCCATGTTAATCCCCTATAACCAGCAGTACATCACCTTCCATTACTGTGTCACCGGCTTTTACCTTCACTTCCTTGATAACACCTTGTTTGTCCGCGTCAATCTTGTTTTCCATTTTCATGGCTTCAAGAACGAGGAGCCTGTCACCCAGTTTGACGGCATCACCTTCCTTGACGAATATTTCAAGGATTGTGCCGGGAAGCGGGCTTTTAACGCCGCCGGCTTTTGGAGCCGGTTTAGTGGTTTTTGCCACCTGCCTGTCGGCATCGGTCGAGGGAACGGCGCGCTCTCTAACAAGTTTTGGGGTTATCGGTTGAGAAAGTTTCTTTTCAATCTCTACTTCGTATTTGGTTCCGTTTACTTCTATTTCGGCAGTACTTCCCTCAACGCTTTTTACGTTTACGTGGTAGTCGTTACCGTTTATTTTAAAGTTAAATTTTTTCATAGTCTTCCTCTTGGGTTACCAGTTTCTTGGATGGTGACGCAGGTTGTATATTTTCGAGCTCCATGGTGAGTACATTCTCGACACCCTGTTTATGGTAAGGATAGCGTTTTCCTGATCATGATCAGCATTGAAGTATTCATACAGGGCCATGGCGATGGCGGCGTTAACTTCAGCACTCATTTCCTCCTTCTCCTTCGGAGCGGTTTTGTCAGGATTCATCTTTGAGTGCTTTGCTGCAATCGAGTTACGGAGTATCCTGCTTGCCGCGGCAAATGTGAGATAAAGGGCAGTAAGGGCAAAAAACACCACACCCATGCCGATAATGGTCAGCAGGTAACTGTTACCGTGGCCCTTTATGTCTATATACCACGTACGGCTGAAGTCGGGCTTTAGGGTGTCACTTTTATTCTCATTAATTGCCTGATTCGCGGTGGAACCGGCGATAGTAGAACTCTTGATCGTGTCTCCCGCGGATGAAGTGACGGTCTGTGCAGAGACCGTCACCGTCATCAATAGCAATAATACGAGCGCCAACAGAATTTTGCTATTCATGGCATCTCCTTAAAGCGGTATGTTCGCGTGTTTCTTCGGTGGAAGTGTATCCTTTTTAGTCGCGAGCGACTGGAGAGCCCTTATCACTCTGAACCTGGTGTTTCTTGGCTCGATCACATCATCGAGGTAACCATATTTCGCGGCTACATAAGGTGAGGCGAACTTGTTCTTGTACTCCTCTTCCTTCTGTTTGATGAACGCAACTTTTTCTTTATCATCTGTGATGGCGGAGATCTCTTTGTTGTGGAGGATCTCGATGGCACCTTTTGGACCCATAACAGCGATCTCGGCGGTTGGCCAGGCATAGTTTATATCGCCCCTCAAGTGCTTCGAACCCATAACGTCATAAGCACCACCGTAGGCTTTTCTGAGTACAACTGTTACTTTCGGAACAGTAGCCTCGCCGTAAGCAAAGAGGAGCTTCGCGCCGTGAACGATGATACCACCATACTCCTGCGCGGTACCGGGGAGGAAGCCCGGAACGTCAACAAAGGTTACCACTGGTATGTTGAAAGCATCGCAGAATCTAACAAATCTGGCAGCTTTTCTGGACGAGTTAATATCAAGCACACCGGCAATGTAATTAGGCTGGTTGGCTACGATTCCCACCGGCATGCCGTTAAAGCGGGCAAAACCGATAACAATGTTCGGGGCGTAATGGCGCTGCACTTCAACAAATTCGTTATAATCGGTAACAGCGTGAATAACGTCTCTTACATCGTATGGAACCGCGGGATTGTCGGGAATTATTGAGTTAAGCTGGTCTTCGAGCCTGTCGATCGGGTCATCACACGGAGCTACTGGGGGATCTTCGAGGTTGTTCTGCGGCAGGAAGCTGAGAAGCTTTCTGATCAGCATGATCCCTTCTTCTTCATCTTCAGCGATGAAGTGGCTGACACCTGATTTGGAGCCATGTACATAGGCACCACCAAGCTGCTCTTCATCAACATCTTCACCGGTAACGGTCTTCACGACTTTTGGACCGGTAACAAACATGTAGCTGGTATCGCGGGACATCAGGATAAAATCGGTAAGCGCAGGAGAATAAACCGCGCCACCGGCACATGGACCAAAAATCGCGGAGATCTGCGGGATAACACCCGAAGCGAGAATGTTTCGTTCAAAAATTTCAGCGTAACCGCCGAGTGATTTTACACCCTCTTGGATACGCGCGCCGCCTGAATCGTTTATTCCAATAACGGGCGCTCCAACTTTCAGGGCTTTATCCATCACTTTACAGATCTTTTCAGCATACATTTCGGAGAGCGAACCGCCGAAAACGGTGAAATCCTGGGAGAAGACATAAACCAATCGCCCATCAATAGTGCCATAACCTGTAACAACACCATCTGAAAGGTATTGTTGCTGGTCGAGACCAAAGTCGATACAGCGGTGGGAAACGAACATGTCAAACTCTTCGAAGCTACCGGGGTCAAGAAGGAGATCAATCCTTTCCCTCGCGGTCATTTTACCTTTTTTGTGCTGTGCTTCAATTCTTTTTTCTCCGCCACCCATACGGGCTTGCTTGCGGAGGTCCATTAATTCTCTTATTTTCTCTTCCATATCTTTATATCCTGGGTTCCGGGGTCAGTTTTTTGGGTGTTCGCACAGTTCAGTGAGAACGCCGAGTGTTGATTTAGGATGAAGGAAGGCGATGCTAAGGCCTTCAGCCCCCTTGCGGGGTTGTTTGTCAATTAGTGAAACTCCTTTTTCAGCAGCATCATCGAGGCAGGCCTGCAAACCATCAGCCGCGAAAGCGATGTGATGAATGCCGGGTCCTTTCTTTTCGATGAATTTTGCGACGGGTCCGTCAGGGGAAGTGGATTCGAGGAGTTCTATTTTGGTCTGCCCTATTTGAAAAAAGGCGGTCTTTACTTTTTGATCTGCTACTTCTTCAATTTTGTAGCATTTTAGTCCCAATATACCTTCATAGTAAGCGATTGCCTCTTCCATATTGGCAACTGCAATACCGATGTGTTCTATATGTGTCAGATTCATTTTTCTTCCAAAATATAATAAATCGAGTTATAAAACTTCGTTAATTTCTTGGACTAAAGCAAATTTTTTTTAGGGTCAGTGGCGGGTTTCAGTGGTGAGTTTTAAGTAGTGAGTAGTGAGGGGTGAGGGGTGAGTGGCGAGG
>JAEYUD010000204.1 GCA_023433685.1 Bacteroidota bacterium | reverse complement strand
CCTCACCCCTTAATCCCCTCTCGCCTTCCAAGGCAAGAGGGGAAACGGCTAAAGCAGAATGTCTGAATCAGGATTTACAGGATTTACAGGATTTGCAGGATTTGCAGGATTAATACGCTTTATGTGGAAATAATACCTAATACCTGATACCTAATACCTATCAAGCTCCGACCGCCGGCAATTCCTTCCGCGCTTCTGCTTAGGCCGATTGCTCTTGACATTTGTGCCTATAACTGACGTTCTATCCCTTTGGGAAATATACAAACTGATTTAATACTTTGTGGCGCATGCACGGATCGGTTTCGTCGAACATCCCTGCTTGCGACTGCCCGAAGGGCAGGCCCCGCCCTTGCAGGAGGCGGAATGTCGGTAGAACGGGAATTAGATTCTGAAAACTCAAAATCTAATGAACCATGGCATTGAATTCGTTCTTTATCCTTTTAACCTCACTCAGGAAAGCCGCGACATCAGAAATAAATTTATCTCCTTCATCGTCAAGACATGCTATAACTGCAAAATTCTGTAGTTTCCTTGCTTCACCTGCAGCAATGAGCTTGCCATTGAACCTTTCGATAAAAAATAAACGGGTCATCATCCGTTTCTTTCCTCTAAAACCACCGCGGTGAACAAGATACCTCATCCCTTTGTCATCCTCAACGAATGCAGCCTGCATGGATTTGTCGCTTTCCATGGGAATGTTAAGTTCGAGTTCGGCGTGTCTCCAGTGTGTATATTCTCCCGATCCAAGGATGTTCCAATAACGGTCTTTTCTGCTGCCTGGCATATCTGTATGTAAATTATAGAGATACCATATATCACTTCCATCCTCAACATTCAGCTGGCAAACTGACCATTTTGTAATTGGTAATTTACCAACCAAATCCTTTTCATCTGAATTTTCAAGAAATTTATCTCTTAACTCGATCTGTAGTTGTTCCACTTCGAACTTATTTGCAATTACCGCATAGCGGGTGGGTGTTGAGATCACCTGTTCTTGCGTTTTGACAGACTCAACGGTGTTAGTGGTAACTTTCGATGATGCAAGCTCAGAGAGATTATACCTCTCATTTTGATAATTCAGCCAATTGTGATCCGGGTAGCACTCATTAGTAGTGATTAATTTGAAAAGATCTTCCAAATAAACGCCTTTAAACCGGTTCCTGGGGGCGACCTTATCCCAAATTTCGAAGACCGAAGTTCCCAGAGTGCCCAGCTGATCGGGGATAATTTCAAAATTAAAATTTTTGTTCGCTTTTGGTGTCACGAGAAGGAGAGAAACCTCATCAGCATGCCCTTCTCTGGCTTTTTCCATCTCGTTTGCGAGCAGTTGAAGTCTCGCGATTTGCCTGAACGGATCAAAAGCCAGTTCATAGTGATCCAGGTTTTTTGGCAGGTTAAGGTTTCTGAAAAAAGGAATATACTCTTCTATCTTACGTTTGAGTCTCGATTTTAATTTCCTTGCGCTATACCTGTGGTCCTCGGTATATTTCCATTCACCGATCACTGTTTGAATCTTTCCATCAGTTCTTCTAAATCTGAAGTAGAAATCCGGATAAGTGCTGTGGGGTTGAGTGCTTCCGTTCAGTTCATGAAGATGAGAACGCAAGTAATCCTTTCTACCACCATATTCGAAACCGACAAAAATTTGTTGGGATGTTTTTGTATGGGGTCTGTCATTCCTGATATCAATTAGTTCTGCAACATCATAGCCCAGTAAAAGAAGTAACTTTTTGAGCTTATCCGGGGCGTTGTTGAACGCGAACCAAAAATTTAGATAAGATACATTTGAGTTGCATAAATTATTGGTGACTACATATCTTTTCTTTTTTTGCGTATGAGGATTTTCAGAGGAAATTTCAGAAAGGTATTTTAATGCAGAATCCCTGATGCTTGGTTCAAGGTTTTCGTTTGAGTGACTTGAATCAATTCGGTGTAAAACAGGCTTCCCGTGGAAGATTCCGGCTTTCTTTGATCCATTAGGAAAGAGGTTTTTTCCTAAATCGCTACTGAGTAAATGGGTATATCTTTCCTGTTCTTGTTCGGCAAAGTACATTTTGTTCTCCATGATTGTTATCCGCTTTTTACTAACTAATTAGGTGGAGATTCTTGAACCGATGGATTCTGATCTAAGCAAATCGCTAAAGAATATTGCATCACCCGGACACAAATTAGGAAAGATAAATTTCTTGAGCAACAGATTTGTAATTAAAATTCAGCTTTAAAACAGAAAAGCCTCCGGTGAAAACCGAAGGCTTAGTGAGTGCGGGTGGGCTCGAACCACCGACCCTCTGCTTAAAAGGCAGATGCTCTACCCCTGAGCTACGCACCCAACAAAAAGGTGGGAGTCACCGGCGTCCGGATGTAGAAGATTGCCGATGAACAGATCCCATATAAATTTTCAAAATTAGCTTACAAAGATAAGCAATGCATGAAATAAATCAAAATGTTTTTTAATACCCCCAAAATTCGTTAATTTTGGGGTCTTCTTTTAGACAATTTTCATCAATTGACGATACCAATGTAACAGAAATATCTTCGCGATAATTCCCGCCTTCTCACAAAAAATGCAGGAGAAGCAATGATCGGAAAAATACTCCAGCCCGAGATCAGCGAGTTGATCCAGAAACGGAATCTCTCGCCAATCAAAGAACTTATAGACGAATGGACTCCTGCAGACCTGGCTGATCTTATTTCATGCCTGCCGGATACTGACCGTGCCGTGTTTTTCCGCGTCCTCCCCAAGGATCTCGAAATTGACACCTTTGAATACCTCGAAACCGATGACCAGATGAACCTTCTGAAGGCGATGGGTAATGAGGAGGTTTCAAACATCCTTAACGAAATGTCGCCTGACGACCGTACCGCCCTCTTCGAAGAACTCCCCGCCAGCATTACCAAACAGCTGATGACACTCCTTTCAACGGAGGAACGGGCAGTGGCAAAACAGCTTATGGGTTACCCTGAGAACTCGATCGGAAGACTGATGACCCCCGACTACCTCGCGGTTGAGGAAGACTGGTCGATCAAGGAAGTGCTTGACTATATCCGTGAGAACGGCGAAGACTCCGAAACCCTGAACACGATTTATGTGGTGAACGAAAAGGGACAGCTCGTTGACGATGTGAGAATCCGCGAATTCCTCCTGAACCCGCTCCACAAAAAAGTTTACGACCTGATGGACAATAACTTCGTCTATCTCAGCGCGTTTGACGATCAGGAAAAAGCAGTGGATGTATTTAAGAAGTACGACAAACTCTCCCTCCCTGTGGTCGATTCCTCCGGTATCCTGATCGGTATCATCACGGTGGATGACGTGCTGGACGTGGCGGAGGAGGAGGCTACCGAGGATATTCAAAAACTCGGTGCCGTTGCTGCACTTGAAGATTCATACGTTGACACTTCGATATCTCAAATGATCAAAAAACGGGTGGGCTGGCTGGCGGTGCTATTCATCAGCGGCAGTTTAACTGCCTCTGCTATCGGTATATTTGAGGCTGAACTTCAGAAAGCATTGGTTCTTTCACTTTTCATACCGCTCGTGATCGCCTCCGGGGGTAACTCCGGATCACAGGCGGCAACACTCGTAACCCGCGCCCTTTCACTTGGTGAGATCACAATCGGCGACTGGTGGGGGGTGATGCAGAAAGAATTTATAACCGGCCTTATCCTGGGCCTTATTCTCGCGGTTATCGGTTTTTTCAGGATCGCGATACTTGAAATGCTGGATCTTAGCCACCTTGACTACTGGTTCCTCATCGCCCTGAGCGTTTCAACTTCTCTAATCGGCGTGGTGCTTTGGGGCACTTTCGTGGGCTCGATGCTGCCACTCCTCTTAAAGCGTTTGGGGTTCGATCCCGCCACTTCCTCCGCCCCATTCGTATCAACCCTCGTTGATGTAACCGGTATAATTATCTATTTCACCAGCGCTGCTCTATTCTTAAGGGGCACACTCCTTTAGAAATACACCTCAGCGCCATCTTGTTTTACAAGCCCCACAAAATCTCCCCTTCTCAAGATTCAATACTCAATATCCTGCTTGTGCGGTAAAAGGCCACAGTTCCATGATATAGTTTAAAGCAAAAAAGATACGAACCCGGTCCGTACCTTTTAGCTGCACTTTTTTTTGTTTCCCAACGGGAGGACTTTTAACTATTTAACTGTGAAAAACTTCTCTTTTGAGGTCATTGAGAAACCGCATCTCGCGGGGGCTTCGCCGTCATAGGTGTTTCCGCAAGTCGGACAAATATAGTACTTTGAGGGGAGTGTTTTTTCTTTGCCGGCATTAAGCATCTCGAGGGCGTTCTTGTACATCTTCAGATGCTTCAGTTCTGTTTTGTAAGCGTAATTATATGA
>JAEYUD010000149.1 GCA_023433685.1 Bacteroidota bacterium | reverse complement strand
CTGGGATCAATGGTATCCCGTGGGGGCAAGGATCACATCAATGCTCGGAGCTTCGATCCTTTTCTACCCCACAGCCATAGGCTGGCACCCGTACGAAATAGAAGAACATGGCAAGCAGCAGCGTGATGCCTGGATGACCGTTCAGCGGGGGCACGCGATCGCCAACGGCATATATGTTGCCGCCGTTAACCGTGTTGGTTTTGAACAGCCCGTACCTGAGCAGGACGGTATCCGCTTTTGGGGGTCGTCATTTCTCGCTGATCCGCAGGGTGTGATAATCGCGGAAGCACCTGCCGACAGAGAGGCTGTTCTCGTGGCAGAGATTGACCTCGGGAGAATTGAGTATATCCGCCGCAACTGGCCGTTCTTTCGGGACCGGAGGATAGATGCCTACGGCGATGTTACAAAAAGATTTTTAGAAAACTGATTAACCTGAACCGGAATAAACTGATGCCGAAAAAACCTGAATTTCTGATGCCTGCCGAGTTTGAAAAACATTCGGCTACAATTCTTGGATGGCCACACAACAAAGAGGACTGGCCCGGAAAGTTTGAGCCGATTCCATGGGTTTACACGGAGATAGTTAAAAAACTTGTCCCTTACGAAAAAGTGGTGATCCTCTACAACACTCTGAAACAATGCGACGACATTAAAGCAAAACTCGCCTTGGCGGAAGTGCCGGAGGAGAACATTATTTTTATCCACGCTCCGACAAACAGGGGCTGGACCCGTGACTCGATGGCAACATTTGTGAAGAAGGAAGGCGATGTCTACGGTTTCGATTTCAGGTTCAACGCCTGGGCGAAATATGACAACTGGAGGAAGGACGCGAAGTCGTCAAAGATACTTCTTGACTCTCTCTCTATTCCGTGGGATGTGCCGGTTTACAATGACACGGAGATCGTCCTTGAGGGGGGCGCGATCGATACCAATGGCAAGGGTACACTTCTGACTACTGAAGAGTGCCTTCTCGATCCTGTCGTACAGACACGGAATCCCGGTTTTTCAGCCTATGACTATGAGTTCTCCTTCAGAAAATTCATGGGCATTACCAATGTTATCTGGCTCGGCAAGGGAATCGCCGGCGATGACACTCACGGGCACGTGGATGATCTTTGCAGGTTCGTTGACCCCCGGACTGTTGTTCTCTGCGAGGAAAAGAACCGTAAAGACGAAAATTACCAACTTCTAAACGAGAACCGTGAAAGGCTTGAGGGGGCTGTTCTTGAAGATGGTTCAAAACTTGAAGTGGTGCCACTCCCGATGCCTGAACCAATTATTTTTGACGGAATGAGGCTCCCGGCAAGTTACGCGAACTTCTATATCGCGAACGGCACCGTGCTTGTACCAACTTTCAACGATGCTGCCGACCGTGTAGCACTCGGTATACTCTCGGAACTCTTCCCGAAGAGAAAAGTGGTCGGGATCAGTGCTGTCGACCTCGTTTGGGGTCTCGGAACACTCCACTGTCTTACACACGAAATACCTGCCGGAAAGAACCTGAATTTCTAACAATTTCCTGTCGAAAGTGACCGCGTTTACCGGCAAAGAACGGGAACGCGGTCACACTTTGCCGCCACTTCCTGCCATTGCCATCAATTATTAACTTGTAATATTAGTCCCGTCTGAATATATTCGAATAATGATTCATAAATTTTCCAAATTCGGAGCTTAAATGAGAACAAAGACCGGTAACAAGGAAAAAGACATTCTTGACGCCGCGATAAAAACCTTCGCGCGTAGCGGGTATCACGGTGCAAAAATGTCAAAGATCGCGGAAGAAGGGAATGTCTCGATCGGAACCTTGTACCTTTATTATGTGAATAAAGAAGACCTTTTAATGAAGGTTTTTGAAAACCTTTGGAAGCAACTTTACCTTGAGCTCGAAACCCTCGCCAACCGAGAGGATATCGGGGTGACTGAAAAACTCGACTACCTGATCGACGTTTTCTTTGATATTTTTTCGAACAATCCCGATCTCGCCACTGTGTTTGTGAACGAGCAGCACCATGTGATGCGTAACGCGGTTGTGCAGGTAGTGTACTATCACGATTTCATGTCGAAAGCCGAACTGATCATTCAGGCAGGGCAGCGGGCAGGAACATTAAATCCACAATTGAATGTGAAAGCATTACGTTTCTTCATCCTCGGCGGAATCAGAAACCTCCTCGAAGTGTGGGCGCGCGATCCCAGACTTGTCCCCCTGCAAGTGATGCGCAACAACATTAAGACCGTTGTGATGAAGGGGCTGCTGAATTAAGAACCTTTCTCGAGTGGTTAGAGGTTAATGGTTAGAGGTTAGAGGTTAATGGTTAGAGGTTAATGGTTAGAGGTTAGAGGTTGATGGTTAGAGGTTAATTTTCATTCCTTAGCCTTGATAATCAATATTAAAAAAGCCCGCCGGATGAGATCCAGCGGGCTTTTTAATTATAATGTGATATTTAGTTACGCTGAAACAGTTTCCTGTTCAAAGAGTTTGGTGTACTCTTTTGCTTCCCTGCCGGTGTGGGCGCCTTTGTGGTAGGCATAGCCGGTGATGAGAGGCATGGCAATGGTTGCTTCGGCGTAGACCATCTGTTCGTACACGAGGTCAACTTTGCCCCAAGAACTGGCTTCTTTCAGGGTGCTGCCTGAAAGGGCTCCGTCTCTTTCGTCGGCGACTGTGATCTGAACAGCGTATTTGTGCATCGGGGCATCTCCTTCGAGTATCTCCGCGGCTACCACGATATCCTGTGTGAAGTTTTTGGGAACTCCGCCACCGATCATGTAGATTCCTGATTCACCGGCCGCGATCTTGATCTTTGTGAGCTCAAGAAAATCTTTTGCGGCGTCAAGAGAGACGTGTGATGACGGGTTCTTTGTCTGGTGCATTACGAAACCGAAACCGGCAGAGCAGTCGCTGAAAGCGGGGACGAAGATCGGCACATTCTTCTTGTAGCAAGCATAAATGATACTATCGTCGCATTTTGGGCCTGTTTCGTCAAGATATTTGCCGAACTCTTTGAGGAACTCTCTTGAAGAGTAGGTACCTGGTTCCATTGAATCGAAAATTTTTGCAGTTGTTTCGTCGCAGATCCTGAGTTCGTCTTCATCAATATATGTATCATATATCCTGTCGATAGCGAGTTCTCTCAATTCAGCGTCATCCACGAACTGTGAGCCGAGGTAATGTTTGAAACCAAGGGCTTCGAAGAAATCCTGATCAACCATGTTCGCGCCGGTTGATACGATGACATCGACCATGTTATTCATCACCATATCATGGACCACTTTTTTCAATCCCGCTGAAAAGAGTGAACCTGCCAGCGTCAGTATTACGGTGCAATCTTTATCACGAAGCATCATTTCGTAAATTTTGGCGGCTCTGTTCAGGTTTCTCGCCTGAAAAGCCATTTTCTCCATGGCATCAACTAATGGGGCTACATTATGTTCCTTAATATCGATATGTTCGATAACACCTTTCAAGTAATCTGACTTTTGTGGCATTTTTGGGGGACTCCTTTCGTTAGGACGGAAAAATAAAAAATTATAACCTTCAATAAAGTTATAACAACTTTAAATTGCAACCCGTTTCAAATTGGTTATGGTAATTTAATGCCCCTGGAGTAAATAAACCGGGGGCATTCAACTTTTTTTGATTTTATTACTGTAAAATATTGCTTTTATAAAAAATTATTCTTAACTTGCCTAACCATATTGTGATGTATATCAAACATCCCGATATTCTAATCGCCGGAACATTACTGTTGATTCAAGATTTGACCTTTAGTCTGCAAAATGGCTTATGCCATTGGGGCAGTTTGCATTTATTTAACTAATCAACTCAACATCAACATCAAATAGAGGTAAACAATGAAAAGATTGTTCCTTGTTGTCTTCACCCTGTTCTTTGTGAGCAGTGTAGCGTGGGCGCAGTCAAGCGCTGATAAAAACGTGACTGGCAAAACCTACACCCAGGCCGAGAAGGTAAAACTCGATCTTCTGGGTCACCCACAGACCGACTGGTCGCAGATCAACCCGAACGTTGTTTCCGGGATCGTAAAATGGTCCGAAGGTTTCGAGGGTGCAACATTCCCGCCAACCGGATGGGCAGTTCACCAGCTCGATGGTGGCGCAAATACCTGGATCCGTTACACGTCATCACCTATTTTCGGTTCCGCGTCCGCTGCAGTTAGATGGGAATCCTCCACACTTGCAAACAATGATTGGCTTGTAACACCTTCGTTCCTCGTTGACGCGGCTGACAAGCTTAATTTCTATGCCGTTGGATCTGCAACTTATGTTGATTCGATCATAGTGTATGCATCAACCGCCGGTGGTGTACCCCCGACCGGTTACACAAGAATTGCTGCCTTCAGACCCCTCGCCACTGCCGCGAAATTTGAAGTCAGTCTCGCTGCTTTTGCCGGACAGACCATTTACATTGGCTTCCAGTACAAAGAACTCGACATGTTAAGACTTTACCTCGACAGCGTTTATGTTGAGACAGGTGTTCCGAATGATGTCGGTATGGTTTCCCACAATGTTGGTGGCGAACTTAATGGTGGCACACCCCTCACCCCAACCGCTACAGTAAAGAACTTCGGTTCTGCAACTCAGACATTCAACGTTACCATGACGATCAACCCCGGTGGCTACACTTCGACCAAACAGGTCTCCGGTCTCGCTGCTGATCAGACTGCAAACGTTACTTTCGATTCATGGACACCCACAACGGGCTCATTCACCGCAAAAGCTTACACACAGCTCGCGGGTGATCAGAACCCTGCTAACGATACACTTACCCGTACTGCCCTTGTAGTCAGCTACATTTACGACAACGGTTCGCTCGTAACCAACCCGGGTGGCGGTTTCGGTGGTGCTGATCTTTCAGCTCTGCAGAGTGTGGCACTCAACACTTACGGTTGGGGCGCTCAAAGCACCGCTAACAACTGGGTTACGGATGACTTTACCGTTCCATCGAATGAAACATGGTCTATAGATGCTATAAAGGTATTCTCATATCAGACAGGTTCGACCCTTACCCCGACCTACACATCGGCGAAGATGGTTATCTACAATGGAAGACCTGACCTGCCAACCAGTACAGTTGTATTTGGTGATGAAACCACGGAAAGATTCATCAGTGCTTCATGGTCAGGAATTTATCGTGCCCTGTCGACCACTCCGACCGACGCAACCAGACCTATCATGGGCATCCTCGCCGGCGCTCCGACAGTTCTTGGTCCCGGAAACTACTGGGTAATGTGGACACTCGCAGGTACTCTTGCTTCAGGTCCATGGGCGCCCCCGATCTCGATCAACGGTACTTATGAAACCGGAAACGCGTGGAGCAGACAGGCCGGTACCTGGGTTCCCATCAGAGACTCCATAACCGGTGGTACCGGATATGCTCAGGGTCTTCCTTTCAAGATCGTCGGCTCGGTTCAGGCAGTTCCTGTTGAACTTACATCATTCATGGCTACAGTTCTTAAGAACGACGTTTCCCTCCTCTGGTCAACCGCTACCGAAACCAATAACATGGGCTTCGAGGTTGAAAGAAAAGTTGCCAATGGCACCTTCCAGAAAGTCGGATATGTTGCCGGTAACGGTACAACCACCGAAAGAAAAGAATACACATTCACAGACGCCGGTCTTGCTTCAGGTAAATACACCTACAGACTCCGTCAGGTTGATTTCGATGGTACATCAGAGTACTCAAACGAAGTTGAAGCCGATGTTAATATTCCTTCAGAATACTCACTCGGTCAGAACTTCCCGAATCCGTTCAACCCTTCCACCTCGATCGAATTTGCTCTTAAGGCTGACGCTAAAGTCACCCTCAGACTCTTCGATGCTCTTGGTCAGCAGGTTAGAACAATTCTGAGTGACAACTATGCCACCGGTAACTACAAGATCGACTTCAACGCTTCAGGTCTCAACAGTGGTGTATATTTCTACACCATCGAAGCTTCAGGCGTTGACGGAAGCAAGTTCACTTCCACCAAGAAGATGATACTGATGAAGTAAGTGTGAACTATGAACTGTGAACTATGAAGTTCATAGTGAATAGTCTGAGGGATGAAGTTTAACACTTCACCCTTCACTTCGCCGCGGCGAATCACATTTCACACTTCAAAAAAAGGCTGCTCTGAAAAGGGCAGCTTTTTTTTAATTTAAAATGAATATTTATGGCGTGTTCGTTAATTTGCTTGGGATTTTGTTCGAAAAATGCGTAACTTGTACACTCTGAATCATGCGACTGTGTGATCGGGTTTACGAAAAGTTTTTCACTTAAATAATGAGGTACAAATGAAAAAATCGCTTCTTCTTTTCGTCGCTGTAATGTTCACCGCGACCGCGGTTTTTGCCCAGACCGGCAAGCCATCGTTAAAGACTCCCCGCGTGGAGCCTGTTAGCGTCTCTTTAAATTCCGGCAGCCCATCGGGTGTAGCCGTTGCCTACATTAATGAAGGCTTTGAAGATACCCTCTTCCCTCCTCCGGGATGGACAACCACCACTACCCAGGGTACGGTAAACTGGGGCCGGGAATATGGATTCTCAAACACAGGTGTGGCTTCAGCAATAGCTGATTACTCGACACCCGCAAACGAGAAATGGCTAATTACCCCACAATATACAGCTGCCTCGGGTGACTCCCTCTCCTTCTGGATCAGAAGACAGTATAATGTTGCCTATCCTCCTGATAGTCTTTACATTCTCGTTTCAACAACAAATGCAAACCTGACAAGCTTTACCAATTCACTTTTGGTTTTGGACGTGGCAAACAGCGTTCCAAATGCCTGGACAAGATATGCCGTCTCGTTGAATGCTTTCGCTGCACAGAACATTTACATTGCATTCAAGCACAGGAACACAGACGGTAACGGCTTCAATATGGACGACGTTAAAGCCGGTCAGAGTATTGTTCCCGTTGAGCTCGTTTCATTCGCGGCTGCCACCAATGGTAACGCCGTTGATCTTAGCTGGTCAACCTCGACCGAGACAAACAACCATGGTTTCGAGATCGAAAGAAAAGCTGCCGGCGGTGAATTCTCCAAAGTTGCTTTCATCAACGGAAATGGTACCACCACCAAAGGTCATTCATATTCATTCAGAGATGAAGGTCTTGAAATCGGCAAGTACACCTACAGACTGAAACAACTCGATTTTGACGGCAGATATGAATATTCACAGTCGATCGAAGCTGATGTGGTTACACCTGCAGACTACGCGCTCGCTCAGAACTTCCCGAATCCATTCAACCCTGCAACAACGATCAGTTTCGCTCTTAAAGCTGATGCCAAGGTAACCTTAAAACTTTACGATGCACTCGGCAAGGAAGTAAAAACGCTTGTACAGGGCACCCTTGCCGGTGGCCAGCACCGCGTTGATGTTACCACTGAAGGTCTCAGCAGCGGCATCTACCTCTACACCATTGATGCTGTTGGCATCGACGGTAGCAGGTTCACTGCCACAAAGAAGATGATGCTCATGAAGTAAGTGTGAACTGTGAACTGTGAAATATTAACTCCTTTTTGTAGATCTTGCGGCGGGGTTTAAATTGCTTCTGCCTTCGCCGCGGCGAATAACATTTCACATTTAATATTTAACATTTCAAAAAAAGGCTGTTCCTGAAAAAGGGGCAGCTTTTTTTTTTTCTGTTTGTGATATATTTTGGAGGTTGGAGGAAAGAATTTCTGAAACAAATTGGTTTGCCGGCAGTAAAAAAGACATTATGGAAGATTATATCGAAGAAAAATCGCAGTTTCCGAAGGCATTCGTGATTTCGGTATCGATTCACGTGATGTTTGTTGTAGCGGCATTGGTGATCTCAAGATATGCTTCGGCACCTCAGTTCGGATCGAAAATGGTGCTTCAGATGTCTTTTGACCGCTCCGGTGAAGTAGCGGAACAGATTCCTGAAAACAAACCTCTTTTGCCGGATCGACCTGTTGATAACGACCCGGGGGTGAAGAGTGAGCCGGTGGCAAAAAAAGAATCGGGAGGTGCAAAATCTGAATCAGCTCCTAAAGGGGTGATAGCCGGGGCGTTTGACTCGGTCGATTCCACGCTTCTCGATCTTGAATACAAAGAGAACACGCTACATGTCAGAATGAAATACTCAGAGGGGTGGGCATTTCTCGACAACAATGAGCGCTCCAAGCTTGATGCTGTTACATTCTGGAACCCAAATGTTCCCAATTCACCATGGGTGCAGTTAAAAGTTACTGACAAGTACCTCTTCCGTGAGTCGAGGTACAAACACAAGGAAGAACTTGACGACTACACCGTTTATTACAACGACGAGAAAGAGCTCGAAGGTGAAGTAAAGTTCGAAGTTTACCTCAGAACCGGCACTTCAGAAGACTATATTATTACCTACCGCGTAAAAGGAATGGACACCTTCAAAAAATACAAGCCTGTTTTTATGGCAATGTTGAAGAGCTTCCGTTTTGGCATCTTTTAAAACCCTCCGAAATATCTAAATTTAAGTTTTCGTTTTCTAAAATTTTCCAAATATGAGCATCAAATTAGAGAATGTCACCCGTCTCTATGGCGATAAGCCCGCTGTTGACGGTATTTCTTTTGAGGTAAAGACCGGTGAGATCGTCGGTTTCCTTGGTCCGAATGGAGCAGGGAAGACCACCACAATGAAGATGATAACCGGATTCCTCACGCCGAACTCAGGCACCATTTCGATTAATGGAAAGCAGGTTTGGGAAGACCCTCGTCAGGTTAAACTTATGACCGGTTACCTGCCCGAAAACAACCCCCTTTATCTTGACATGTACGTTACCGACTACCTTGAGTACGTTGCCTCACTTCAGATGGTACCGAAGGAGAAGATCGATGACCGCGTGAGGGAAATGGTAGTGGTCTGTGGTATCGATCGAGAAAAGCACAAGAAGATCGGTGAACTCTCAAAAGGGTACAGGCAGCGTGTTGGCTTGGCACAGGCACTTATTCACGATCCCGGAATACTTGTTCTTGATGAGCCAACCACGGGACTTGATCCCAACCAGATAATCGAGATCAGAAATCTTATAAAAGAGGCCGGACTTCAGAAAACGGTAATTCTTTCCACTCACATCCTCTCCGAAGTGGAGGCACTTAGCGACAGGATACTCATCATCCATGAAGGGAAGATAGTTGCTGACGGCACGCCTGAAGAACTTAAAAAAGCCTCTTCGGAAGGGGTGGCTGTCAGGGTAAGGATCGATTCAGGTGAAGAACCATCCAAAGTTTCAGGTGCACTTTCAGGGATAAAAGGAGTGACCGGCGTTGATGTGATCGACCCGGCGGGTCTCTACCTCGTTTCAGGAGGTGACCGTGACCTGAACCGTGAGATTTTCGCACTCGCGATAAATAAAAACTGGGTGCTCCTTGAAATGAGTACACAGGAAACCCGTCTCGAAGATATTTTTAAAGAATTGACAAAGAACTGAAGATGAAAATTATTCTGGAAATTGCAGTGAGGGAAACACTTCTGTTCTTCGACTCCCTCATAGCGTACGTATTGCTCGCCGTGTTTCTCGGCTTCAGCGGTTTTTTCACCTGGCTTTATGGCTCCGATGTCTTTTTCTCGGGGCAGGCATCATTAAAGTCATTTTTTACAGCCGCTTACTGGATACTTTTTCTTTTCATTCCCGCGCTCACGATGCGCACCATTTCGGAGGAGAAAAAGACCGGTACGCTTGAACTTCTTCTTACCAAACCGGTTACCGACTGGCAGGTGGTTGCCGGCAAATATCTTTCCGTCATGATCCTTGTGCTTGTGGCTTTGGGCCTCACACTTCCTTATTATTTTACAGTATGGGTGCTTGGGAACATCGATCACGGAGCCACTTTGATGGGATATCTCGGGCTGATCTTAATGAGTTCAGCGCTTGCCGGCACAGGCATTTTCATGAGCAGTCTGACCACAAATCAGATAGTTGCCTTCATTTCCTCCCTTTTGGCGGGGATTTTCTTTATTCTAGTTTTCGATGTGGTGGCGCAGCAGATGTTCGGTGTTACGGGTGTGATCATAAATTACGTCAGCATGACAGGACACTTCGACTCGATCTCCCGCGGTGTGCTTGACACAAGGGATATTGTGTATTTCATCTCGTTAACGTTCGCCGGACTTTTTCTGGCGAGCAGTTCCCTTTCAAAAAGAAACATAATTGACTGAGGCGGCGGCGATGATAACACGAAAAACATTTTACACCATCACCGCCACTGTGCTCGGCATGGTTGTTCTTGCAAACATACTATCCTGGTTCTTCTGGGTGAGGTTCGATTTCACAGGAGATGGCTCGTACACCCTTTCTGACGCGACCCGCAAAACACTGAAAGAGTTGAAACAGCCTGTAACCGTTACAGCCTGGATATCGCGCGATCTTCCGCCCGACATTGATAAAACCAAAAATGATCTGAAAGATATTCTCACCGAGTATGCCAGCATAGCGGGCTCGAACTTCGTTTTCAAAATGGAAGACCCCGGTGACGGCACCAAAGCACAAGCTGACGGTATAACACCTGTTCTGCTCGATGTCAGGGAAAAAGACCAGGTTAAACAGCAGAAAATTTACCTCGGCGCGGTTGTTAGATTCGGTACTCAAAAAGAAGTTATTCCGGTGATTCAGCCCGGCACTTCGATGGAGTACGCGCTCACCACTGCCGTAAAGAAAATGTCATCCACTGCTAAATCCTCCGTTGGCTACCTTCAGGGGCATGGCGAGCCTTCGATGCAGGCGGTCGCACAGTTAATGCAGACACTTACCGTAACCATGGATGTGGTACCGGTGAATTTTTCCGACTCACTTTACCTCCCGTCGCAGATCAAAACCCTTTTGATAATCGCCCCCAAGGACTCGATTCCCTCCGCTCAACTCGCCATTCTGAATGCATTCCTGAAAAGAGGCGGCAGAATTGTAGCCGCTCTGAACAGGGTTGACCTGAACCGTGAATCCGGGGATGTAAAAGAGCTGAGAACCGGACTTGAAGATTTTCTTAAAGAGAGAGGGATAAGCATAAAACCGGATGTGGTAAGGGATTTCAGTTGCGCGCAGGTGATGGTGCAGCAACAGTCGGCGGGAATGCTCTTTCAGACCCCTGTAAAAGTTCATGAATTTCCGGTGATCACCACCTTCGCGGGCATCCCCCCGCTGAAGGGGATCGAAGCGGTTACACTGATGCTCCCTTCGAGCATTGATACAGTGCCGGGAAGGGGCTACAGGTTCATTCCATTAGCCGCCACTTCAGACAGGGCGGGTCTGGGCGTATTGCCGTATAAGATCGATCTGAACAGGGAGTGGGAAGTCGCGGATTTTCAACTCGCCAATATCCTTGTCTCGGTTCTTGCTGAAGAGCAACGGGGTAAAGAAGGTGCAAAGATCGCGGTTGTTTCCGATGGCGATTTCATGATAAATGGTGAAGGGCAGGGCGCTCAGACCATTCAGGAAGACAATGTTAACTTCGTGGCGAATCTTGTTGAATATCTTACCGATGATTCAGGTATTGCCCAGTTGAGAAACAAGACAGTAACCAGCCGGCCCATCGATCCATCAATCGGGGAAGGGGCGCGTACAGTAATAAAATACCTGAACTTCTTGATGCCGGTGGTTCTTTCCGTTCTGATTGGGCTGTGGCGGTACAGCAAAAGGAAAGCGACGCGTGAGGCCCTTGCCTTAGAGTCATGGAGCAGTGACGGCGAACCAGAGGAGAAGTAATGCTTTTCGCGAGATCACAGAAAAAGCTTTTTATTGCAGCGGGGACTTTGTTCCTGCTTACTGTTGTCGTGGTTGTGTTCAGCAAAATTTCAAGTTCTTCCTCCGGTCAGGAACCGGCATTTCCCTTTTTTGACACTGCGGCAGTTACCGTGATAAAAATGACCCCCAAAGGAGGGGATGGGGAAATTGTGTTCCAAAAGAAAGCCGGAAAATGGTTGATCACAACATCAGGCAAGAACCCCAAAACCTTTGAGGCAAGTGCAACGAAAATGGATCAGTTTATCGTTACTCTTGCCGATTTGAGAACGGTAAATCTGGTTGCCAGAACCGAAGCGGAAAGAGGGAAATACGGACTTGATACCGGCTACACACGGGTCAGGCTTTTTGCGGGTGAGAGTGAGGTTTTCGCCATAATGATCGGCAGGGCGGAGATGATATCGCCACAGGAGATGGGATCTTATGTAAGAACTGAAAATTCAGACGATATCTACCTTGTCTCCGGTTTTCTTGACATGACCTTTAATTCTGACGTGTCGCTTTACCGGAGCAGGCAACTCGGGTTCGGCGGCGTCGAGGCGTGGCAGGAAATAAAATTTACCGGCAGGGACAATTTTATGATGATCAGAAGCGGGCTTGACTGGCTTGTTGAAGGTAAAAAACTTGACTCTGCAAAGGTGACGGAATATTTAACTACATTTGCGTCATTGGAAGGAAATGAGTTCGCGGACGACACTTCCCCCGGAAAGAATGACAAACCCCTGACACGCCTCGACGTGAAAACCGTCTCCGGCCGGGGTTTCACCATTTCGGCTTTTGTTGCGGGAAAAGATACCGTGATCTCCTCGAGCCTGAGTCCGGGTTCTTTCTTCAAAGCAAGTGGTGAGGCAGCAATATTCAGGAAGCTATTCCCCGGTTTGGCGGGATTAAAATGAAAAACGGATACGAAAGGAGCGGGTTATGGTAACCCTTAAACCGGCAATTTTTGCAGGATTTGACAATATAATCTGCGGTTTCAGCACTATGATAGATGAAGGTGCCACCGCGCCCTACTGGTTTAATCAGTCACTCTCGGTAGGTGATGATGAAGCAAAAGTGCTTTCGAACCGCAAAAGATGGCTTGAGAGCCTTGGCATTCTCCCCGAAAACTGTGCCACACAAAAGCAGGTGCACGGTGACACCATCAGGTTCATCACCGAAGGGGGAATGAAAGGGGAGAGTGACGCCATGATCACCGATAAACCCGGCATCGCGGTGCTTATTAGTTCGGCGGATTGCCCCGCGATCTTTGTATACGACAAAAAAGAGAAGCTTGTTGCCGGCATCCACTCCGGCTGGAAGGGCACATCGCATAAAATTGTTTCGAAGACAATAAACACAATGAAGAACGGTATGGGTTGTAAGCCATCGAATCTTTTCTGTTATATTGCCCCCTCGATCCACCAGATGAATTACGAAGTGGGTCCCGAAGTGGCGGAACTCTTCGATGACCGTTACCTGATAGAACGGGGTGAGAAATACCTGCTGAACGTGCCGAAGGCGAATTTTGACATGCTTCTTGAAGCGGGCGTTCCGAAGGGAAATATTCAGTCTTCCAAACTTTGTTCATTCAAATACGATAAACTTTTCCACAGCTACAGGCGCGACGGGGCAAAGTCGGGCAGGGCATCGGGTATTATAGCTTTAAGACCGCGTTGATCAGAATAACACCACTTATCGCGCTTGGTTATCTCGCCATCTGTTTGATCTGGGGGTCGACATGGCTGGTTATCAGACTGGGGATGGAATCTCTGACCCCTTTCATTTCGGCAGGGGTAAGGTTCACCATTGCGTCATCCGTGATCTTTGCGGTGATGAAGATAAGGAACATCCCACTTATCGTTGACGGCTCCGCGATGAAAATATACATCACCGGGGGTTTCTTCTCGTTTCTTATTCCATTCGGTCTTGTTTACTGGGGGCAGCAATTTATAAGTTCAGGGCTTGCCTCCGTTCTTTTTGCTGTTTACCCGTTCAGCGTGGCGGCTGTCGCTCATTTTTCTTTGAGTGAAGAGCGGTTAAAAAAGACAAAGGTAATCGGGATGCTGATCGGTTTTACGGGGATAATCATAATATTCTCCGATAATTTTAGCATCCGGTTCAATATGATGGAGTTTCTCGGTATGGCTGCCGTGGTTGGCAGCGGCATCATTCAGTCGTTCGTTGTGGTGCTGATAAAGAAAGAAGGGAAACACCTCAACCCCTTCTCGATGAATCTGGTGCCGATGGCAATAGCGGCCGTGGGGTTTCTGATCACCGGTTTATTGGTTGAAGATGTCAGCCGGAACAGGTTCGATCTGAACGGCATTTTTTCCGTCTTGTATCTCGGTATTTTCGGTTCGATAGTCACATTCACAACCTACTATTGGCTTCTGAAGAAAGTCAGCGTCCTTCTCATGTCGCTCATAGCGTTTATCACGCCCATAATCGCGCTGATACTCGGCTGGCTGGTTTACAGCGAGAAACTGACAATGTTTCACCTTACCGGAAGCATTTTTGTACTCACCGGGCTGCTCATTTCGCAGTCGGAACTGATCAAGAAAAAAGACAACAAAGCAGTATGACAAATATCATAAGAATAAAAAAAGCCTCATTTTACGCCTATCATGGTGTGATGCAGGAGGAACAAAGGGTTGGCGGTAAGTTTGAAGCAGATATCGACATGTACATCGATTTCGCTGAAGCGGGGGTCTCCGATAATCTTAACAAGACTATAAACTACGAAACCGTGTACAATCATATTCTTTCAATTGCTCTCGCCAGGAAGAGTTACCTGATAGAAACCGTGGCATACAGAATTTGTGAGCTTCTTTTCAGTGAGTATGCCAGTATGGAGCGCCTCGTGATCCGGGTGCGGAAGAACAACCCGCCCATTGGCGGCGTGGTTGATTGCGTGGAAGTGGAGATCGATACCACGCGTGAAGATTTCTACTCATCGATCGAGAAATTCAACAATCATCCACACAAATAGCAGGAATTGTGGCACGGGTTTATCTTGCCCTTGGCTCAAACACTGGTGATAAAAAAGTTTTCCTCAAAGAGGCTCTCGACAGGATAAACTCACACCCGGATCTCACTCTTGTGGCAGTTTCCCCCGTTTATGAGACACTTCCGTATGGAGTGACTGATCAGGGGGAATTCCTGAATATGGCCGCGGCTGTTGATTCCGGCATCCCGCCCTTTGATCTGTTGGCAGAGCTTAAACTGATCGAGAGGCAGACGGGAAGGGTGGCGAGAAAAAGGTGGTATGAAAGGGAGATCGACATTGACATTCTGCTTTACGACGATCTTGTTTTACGCGCTGAAACCTTGAATATCCCCCATATTGAGCTTGAAAAGAGGGATTTTTTCACCGTTCCACTGCTTGATATTGAGCCCGGTGTAAGGTCACCGGTGAGCGGGATATTTCTCCGTGATCTTAAAATTACGCTTGAGAAACCGTATATTAAAGGCTTGAGTAGATTTTTTTTTGAATTGAGAAACGGTTTGGTTGTCATTAATGAGCAGTGAGATCAATTACATAGCTGTTGAAGGCGTGATAGGTGCCGGAAAGACCTCCCTTGTAAGAAAATTGCAAACGAGACTCAACGCCCGGATGATACTTGAGAATCATGATGAAAACCCTTTCCTCGCGAGATTCTACAAGCACAGAAAGAGATACGCCTTTCAGACGCAGATGTTCTTCTTGATCAGCAGGTATAAACAACTCGAAGATCTCGACCAGGGCTCCCTTTTTAACGAGCACATAGTTGCCGACTACATTTTTGAGAAAGACCTCCTTTTCGCGTGGCTCAACCTCGACAAGGAAGAGCTCAGGCTCTACAACCAGATATTCCCCAAACTCGCGCAAAATCTTAGAAAACCCGATCTTGTGATCTATCTGAAGGCTGACGTGCAACGGCTGCTGTATAACATCAAGAAAAGGCACCGGAGCTATGAGCTCGACATGGATGAGGGGTACATAGCCGACCTTTACGACATGTACAACGAGTATTTTCTTGGTTACAATGAGACCCCGTTGCTGATTGTAAACTCTACCGATATAGATTTTGTTCATAATGAAGAAGACTTTGAAGAGCTTTACAGGCAGATCTTCAGAGAAGACAGAACACGAATTGAATATTTCCACCCCGAAGGCAAGGCATTATTGTGAGAAAGATTTTTCTTATCATTACCGGTATTCTTATGTTTTACATTGTGCGTATATTTTTCAAGAGATTGAAGAACGCGGCAATGGCAACCCCCTCCGGGGGGCAACAGGTTAGAACCGGGAACGCGGGCACACTCTTCTCCGCGCCGAAAGGAAGTTCTTTCCCCTCTGATCGCGTGGTTGAAGAAGCAACGTATACAGAGATCGAGCCCGGTCCGGGCAAGTAGCCAATGAACAATTTCGCCAGGGCACTCTACCGCTTTCTCTTCTCCCCTCCACCCTTAAAACCGGAATACGAAAAGAACCCCCGCGGCATCCTGATCATCCGCCAGCATAATCAGTTGGGTGACCTTCTTGCCAGCAGTTCCCTCTTCAGGGCGATCAAAAGTAAATACCCCGAAGCCAGGATCACGCTTATTGTCAGCCCGGCAAACAAAGACGCCGTGGCCAAGAACAGATATATCGACAAGGTTGTGGTATTTGACAAGGGGAAACACCTTTGGCTGTTCGAATTCTTCCGGTTCATTTCAGTGCTGCGTGCCGGTTACGACTGGGTATTGGTACCCGTAACGGTCTCCATCTCGTTCACAAGCAATTTAATGGCAGGGATAGCCAAGGGAAATCTTAAAGCCGGTCCCAAATACCTTGATGGAAAATACAACGAGGCAGACCTCTTCTTCAACAAGAAGATCGTTCTCGACTGGCGCAAACAGCCCGACCTCCACATCGCGGAGAGGATACTCGATCTCGTTAAACCGCTTGGCATCGAGCCGGCCGGTTTCTCGCCGGAGGTCAGTTTTGACGGGAGTGATGATGCCTTCGCGCGGCAGTTCCTCAACCGCTTTGAAGAACACAGGTCAAGTCCTGTTATCGGACTCCACACAGGCGCGGGGAAGGTGCCGAACAGATGGTACTACAAAAATTTCATCAGTTTAATAAAATACCTCCGTGAAAGGCATGATGCCCGCATCTACCTGACCGGTTCCGGTGCCGACCTTCCTACAATCGGGAAAATTCAGGAGGGGCTCCCCTTCACTGTGATCACCTGCATCGACAGGAGCATACCCGAAGTGGCGGCTGTGATAGCGCGGAGCGACCTTTTTATCACGAACGATACCGGTATAATGCACGTTGCCGGCTCCACTTCCACCCCCCAAATATCCCTTTTCGGACCGACAAACCCGTTCGTCTGGGCACCGATGGGGACAAACAAGGTTTTTCTGCAACGATCGGACATTATCGACAACATAACCATCGACGAGGTTTGCGAGGTGGCAGACCGGTTACTCTTCCTTTCGAACAAGAGAAAAGATGATGTATAAAAAGAATTTTGCCGTCCTTGATATCGGCTCAAACTCGTTTCACATAATAATAGCCAATTCACCCGACGGGCGGAGGTTTGAGGTGATCGACAGGGAGAAGGCTGTTCACCGCCTCGCGTCGAAAGACGGGTATGGCAGACCATTTATAAAAGATCAGGATATCCGTCAGGCAGTCAAGTTGATCGATCTTTTCAAATCTAAAGCAGCGATGAACAACGCCGCCATAAAAGCAGTTGCCACCAGCGCGGTGAGGGAAGCAATAAACAGGGATGAATTTGTTGAACGTGTCTTTGCTGAAACAGGCGTAAACGTCGATGTTATCGATGGTCATGAAGAAGCAAATTACATATACAGTGCCGCGAGGCACTTTCTTCATTTCAAGGGGAGCAGGGTACTCTGCGTTGATATAGGTGGGGGAAGCACGGAGTTCATTACCGGATCGGAAGAGTTGCCCCTGTTCGCGACAAGTCTCAGAATAGGTGCCGTCAGGTTCACGCGAGAGTTTTTCCCCGATTTTGTTGTACGGAAAAATTCTGTCACCATGGCATACTATTACGCGCTTGGGATGATCGAATCAATAAGGTCGCACATACTTAAAGCAGGGTATGAAGTGGCGATTTTTTCGGCAGGTACGGCAAAGTCAGTCTTGATGATGGCAACTGGGATGGGCCTTGTACCGCACGGAAGTCAGATATTTACCTATGAAGACCTCGTAAAAGTGCACGACCTGGTTCTTGAGGCGAAAGAATTGAAAGACCGTCTCGGAATTCCCGGTCTTGAACCAAAACGTGCCGATGTGGTGGTTGCCGGTGTAATCATCCTGAAAGCCATCTTCGAAAAACTTGAGATAAAGCAAGCCCTCTACTCCGAGTATGCCCTCCGTGAAGGAGTGATCCTCGAACAAATTAATAAGAGTGATTAGTGTTTGGGGTATGGGGTGGAGTGTGGAGTGTTTAGTGTAGAGTATATTCCGCCGCGGCGGATTGGGATAAAATTATAATACCTGATACCTAATACCTGATACCTAATACCTAATACCTTAAACGGGTAACGGGTAACGGGCAACGATCCCTCACCACTCACCACTCGCCACTCACCACTCACCACTGAACTGAATCTTTCAAAGGTATCGTGCATCATACATATATTAAAAAACAGGAGATATAATGAGCTACTATTTTGAAAAGACAGTTTCAACCGGGTTCGACGAAACAATTGAAACCGTAACCGCAGCACTTAAAACCGAGGGTTTCGGCGTACTTAGTGACATCGATGTTCAGGCTACTTTGAAAGCCAGGATCGGTGCCGAAGTAAGAAAATACCGGATACTCGGCGCCTGCAACCCTCCATTCGCCAATAAAGCGATCCATATCGAAGAGAATGTCGGACTTATGATGCCGTGCAATGTACTTGTTCAGGAGACCGAAGGTGGCAAGATCAAAGTATCCGCCATCGATCCACGTGCGGCAATGCAGGCAACAGGCAACACATCCCTCGCGGACCTCGCGAATGAAATATCAGACAAGCTTGCTAAAGTAATTAACGGGCTGGGATAAGCCTGCTGATCGAACAATCCGGAATTTCCGGATAGTTGACCCTCTTCCTCAAATATTTTGTTTAATTGTTGCCTGTGGATTTAATTCCCCAGGCAACAATTCGAGAACTTTGAAATTTCGTTTTTTTAGTTCATGAAATATTTGCAAATTTCAGTCCGTAAAAGGGTAAAGTTTTTGCCAAGAAAATTTTTTGCCCTTAGCGGCTGAGCTTACCATTCAAACCCTGAGAAAACATATCTTATCAGTGATAGAATCTGTTAACGATTTCTTAATATCCGATCCAGGTGATCTGCGGGTCCCCCTTCGTAATTTTAAAAACTTGATTTTTTACTTTTTCACAAACAAAACAACAATCAGGAGCAAAGTATGAGATCCATTTACAGGCTTTCACTGGCGGGATTGTTCTTTGTCTTTTTTGCATTACAGGTAGAAGCACAGGTTACGACCGCTACTATCTTCGGTAACGCGAATGATGACAAGAACATGGCCCTGCCGGGTGTTGTGATCCGTGCGAAACACCTTCCAACCGGAACGGTATACGGAACAACGTCGAGAGAAAATGGTAACTACAACATCTACGGTCTGAAACCCGGTGGTCCCTACGAAGTAGTGGCTTCATATGCCGGTAAGAAAACCGTGGAACTGAAGGGTGTATCCCTTGAACTCGGACAGAACCTCCGTCTCGATTTCACGATGATTGAATCGGCCCTTGTAACAGAGGAAGTGCTGGTTACGGCAAAAAGTGACCCGATTATGACTGAAACCAAAACAGGTTCAGCACAGACGGTTGCCACCGAGACCATCGAGAACCTTCCAACCATTAGCAGAAGATTCTCTGACTTCTCGAAACTTTCACCCCTCTTCTCGGGTGCCGATCTTTCTGCAGCCGGTAAATCTGCCAGATACAACAACATCCAGATCGACGGTACACAGTACAACGATCTCTTCGGTCTCGGCAGCTCGGGTACACCGGGTGGAACTGCCGGAACAAACCCCATCAGCCTTGACGCGATCCAGGAATTCCAGGTTGTGGTTGCCCCGTACGATGTCAAGCTTTCAGGCTTCACCGGTGGCGGTATCAACGCCATTACAAGATCAGGAACCAACACCTTCTCAGGCTCGATCTTCGGCTTTGGCAGAAATCAGTCGCTTGTTGGTAAAAGCCCCGATGCTCTAAAGACCTCCTATCCTGACTTTACAGAGTATCAGGTGGGTGGAAGAATTGGCGGACCGATCCTTAAAGACAAACTCTTTTTCTTTGCGAGTGCCGAGCTTACAAAATACACAAGACCTTATGCCAACTCGTCTCTTGCAACCGGTTCAGCCGGCATTAGCACTGTTGCTGACCAGATACAGTCTGTAATGCTCAGCAAAGGTTATGACCCCGGAACATATGGTTCGGTTGACCTTAAAAGACCTTCAACAAAGATTTTTGCCCGTTTGGACTTCAACCTCAACGAGAATAACCGTCTGACCCTCAGACACAACTACGTTGACGCTTCTGACGATATCCTCGCCGGCAGAAACGCAAACAATGTCCTCTCATGGGGATCATACACCTACAGACTCGCTTCTGTTACTAACTCAACAGTTCTTCAGTGGAACACCACTATCGGCAACAACATGTCGAACGAACTCATCGTTGGATATACCAGGATCAGAGACAAGAGAGAACTTCCTTTCGCGGAAGCTCCTGAAATCGAAGTTCGAGATGCAGGAACAGGAACAACCTACAGACTTGGACCCGACAGATTCTCACCAGCCAACAAGCTTGATCAGGACATCATTGAGTTCACCAACAACTTCACATGGAACGTTGGCGAGCACATCCTTACTTTCGGTACACATAACGAGTTCTACACTTTCTCGAACCTCTTCATCCGTTCATTCTACGGATACTATGTATTCAACTCACTTGCTGATTTCCAGGCAAGCAAAGTTGGCTCATATCAGAGAGCTTTCGCCAGAAGTGGTGACTCATACGATAACAGACCCGCGGCTGACTTCAGCGCCAACCAGTTCGGTCTTTATGTTCAGGATGAATGGCAGATCCACCCGCAGTTAAGATTTACTGCCGGTATCAGGGTTGACATTCCTACCTTCCCGAAGACCCCTGCAGCAAATGATTCAGTTTCGAAGTACTTCTCAGGATACAGCACAAGCGGCGTTCCTGACGGAAAGATTCTTATCTCACCGAGACTCGGTTTCAACTATGCAATGACTGACGACAGGGCTGCCCAGCTCCGTGGCGGCATCGGCATATTCACGGGCAAGGTTCCTTATGTGTGGATTTCAAACAATTTCGCGAACACCGGTCTTCTCACTGCCGAGATCTCTGGTGGTGCCGGAACAGTGTTTACACTTGATCCGAGAAACCAGCCAAAAGTTGGTGATCCGGGTACAGGCTCACCAAGTCTGATCTCAGAGATCAACATGGTTGACCCCGACTTCAAGTTCCCACAGCTCTTCAGAGTTAACCTCGCTTATGATCAGAAACTCCCTTGGGATTTCGTTGGTACCTTCGAAGCGATCTACTCAAAAACCCTCAACGAGGTTATGTATGAGAAGCTGAACATCAGCAAATACAATTCGCCTACATACATCGCTGCTGAGCTTAACAGACCTGTTTACGGTGGCACAGATGCTAAAAACAACAACTTCAGAGATGTTCTTTCATTGAAGAACACTTCGGAAGGCTACCAGATGAACTTCGCGGTTCAGTTCCAGAGATACGTCTCAAGAGGTGTTTCGGTTAACTTCGGTTACACCCATGGTATCGCTAAAGACATGAACAGCACAACTTCATCACAGGCTGTTTCACAGATGAGATACAACCCTGTTAAAGGCGATCCGAACAATCCTGAGCTCACTACTTCACTCTATGAAGTTAAGCACAGATTCTTCGCTTCAGTATCTTACACACACGAGTTCTTCGCCAATGCTCCGACCACCATCTCCCTCTACTACAACGGTCAGAGTGGCGCTCCGTTCTCATTCATCGTGAACGGTGACTTGAACAACGACGGTTTCGATCAGAACGACCTGTTCTACATCCCGACCGCTGATGAAATGGCTAACAGAACATACCAGCTTGGTGCTGTTACAAACAACGCCTTCGTTGCCAACGCCACCATGTACGCTGCACTTGAGTCATACATTCAGAACAATGAATACCTCCGCTCAAACAGAGGAAAGATATCTGAAAGAAATGGCGCCCGCAACCCATGGAGAGACATTTTTGATCTCAGACTTGCTCAGGACATCCCGACAATCCTGAATCAGAAATTTACCATTACACTCGACATTCTTAACGTTCTTAACCTCCTCAACAGCGAATGGGGTTATGACGAATCGATCTTCTCGACTTCAAACGTTGTAAGAATGGTTAACAGAAGTGTTGGCGGAAAACCTGTATATTCATTCACTGCCCCTTCAACCAACGTTCCATGGGCAGCACAGGATATCACCAGCCGCTGGGCTATGCAGCTTGGAGTGAGATACTCTTTTTAGTGGTTAGTCCGCCGCGGCGGATTAGAGGTTAGTGGTTAGTTCCACTGATCTGGAAATCCTGCCAAAATTTGAAAAGCCGTCCTGATGAGGGGCGGCTTTTTATTTTACCAAACCCCAAACCCTCCACAGAATATGGCGCTGCAGGCGTGTATTGCTACACTCTTCAGGCAGGGAATGAGAGAGTTGTCAAGAAGATGGTGGTGGTGAGATAGCCAGTTGTGAGTGGTGAGTAGCGAGTAGTGAGTAGTGAGGATTTTAAAGGTTACACGGAGTTACAGTATCTGAAGAAAATCAGAGGACGCAGATACACGCGGATTGTAAAGATAAACGCAGAGTTTAGATTAAACTTTTCCGCGAAAATCCGTCAAATCCGTGTGTATCCGCGTGCTGAAAAAAATACGTGTAACCCTTGTCTTCATCCCTAATCCGGGATAACCTCCAGCGCGGGATGGACATCCCTTTTCAGCAGGCTTTCGATGGCAGAGAGTGTGCCGCGTTGAGCACTGGGGCAACTGCCGCAGGCGCCCTGGTATCTTACTCTGAGTGAGTAGCCTTCGAGGCCAAGCACTTCGAGACCTCCGCCGTCGTAAGCGAGAGCGGGGATAACTTTCTTGTTAAGAACGTCTGAAATATGCTTAAGCATTTCGCTTGTATTTTCGTCCATACCCTCCGGAGTTGACTCTCCGGGGATGAGCTTCTCGTCAAATTTGCTAAGAAAGATCAGGAACGGGCGCTGTATCTTGCCCCATTCATAACCCGGTTTCTTTTCAATGGTGACGAACTTGTCCATGTAGAACACTGAAGCCACTCCCTCCAACTCAAAAATCCCCTTCGCGAGCGGATCGTCAATAGCTTCTTCAGGTGAATTGAACTGCCTTGAAGTGAAGTGAAGCAATTTCTGATTCAGAACAAATTTAATGGCGTGGGGGTTGGGGGTAAGTTCTACATCAACAACATGTAACATTTAACACCTCCGTGTACGATTGCCGTACGGTTCTGCCCTCTAAAGGCGTCGTTTTCGATGAGATCGCATTAAAAAATGCTATTTTTACACTGTAAATATAATGAAATTCAAGCGCTTAAGATATGACAAAAATAATGATCGTTTTTACCGGTGGCACCATCTCAATGAAGGTGGATCAGGTGACCGGTGGTGCAGTTCCCCATCTTACGGGGGGTGATATAATTGAACTTATCCCCGAACTTGGCAAGCTTGCCACCATTGAATTCCATGATTTCGGCAAGTATCCCGGTCCGCACATGACCCCTGAGCTGATGTTTGAACTGGCGGCGACAGTTCAGTCTCTAATTGATGAAGGTGACTTTGACGGAGTGATCGTCACTCACGGCACCGACACGCTTGAAGAGACCGCCTACTTCCTCGATCTGTATCTTGAGTGCCACATCCCGGTTGTGGTCACCGGTTCGATGCGCAACAGTTCCGAGCCTGATTGGGACGGTCCACAGAATCTTATCGACTCAATATACACCTGCCTCAACCCGAATTGCCGGGATATGGGGGTTCTCGTGTGCCTGAACGGTGAAATAAACGCCGCGAGTGAGGTAACCAAGACCCACACAGAAGACACCGAAACCTTCGCGTCGCTTGATTTTGGTGCTCTCGGCTTTGTTGACAGGGGACGTGTCATCCTCAACCGGACCCCGAGGAGGCTTGAAACAATAAAAACCGAACGAATCAACTCAAATGTTGACCTGCTTAAAACCTATGCAGGGATGGACTCGAAGTTTTTCAGATATGCTGCTGACAGCGGTGCTGAGGGGCTCGTAATAGAAGCACTTGGAGTGGGGAATGTGCCCCCTGCCGTTTTCGAAGGGGTTGAATATCTTATCTCACGGGGTGTCCCGGTTGTGCTTGTCTCCCGCTGCCCCGCCGGTGAAACTGATGACGTTTACAGTTATCCCGGGGCAGGAAAATGGCTCCGTGAAGCCGGGGTGATCTTTGCCGAATATTTAAATGGCCAAAAGGCCAGGATCAAGCTGATCCTCGCCCTCGGCAAAACCTCTGACCCAGCGGAGCTGGAGAGGATTTTTTATTAGTTGTTCCTGACTATTCGGTCGATCACGCTGAAATGACCCCGCTTCACTATGGCGATGCGGTTCGGCAATTCGGCTTCCACATCTCCATTGTGTGAGACCACAAACACCTGCCGGAAGTGCTCATGAAGACGCTGAAGTGACTGAAGTAGCAGATCGCGTCTATCCTCATCCTGCGCGCCGAACACTTCGTCGAATGCGAGGAATCCTATCTTTCCTCCGCTTGCGTTGCTTACTATCTCCTGGCTGATGGCTACCCTTAGGCATATGGCGGCCAGGTCTTTCTCTCCACCCGAGAGGGTTGAGAGGGGTGCCGGTTGCCCGTCTCTGTTCACCGTAATTTCCAACTCATCGGTCATCTCAAGTCCGGTATACCTGCCACCAGTAAGTTGGGTGAAGAGTTTATCCGCGTGGGTCGCAACCTGTGGGATAGCCCTTTTGGTCATCTTCGCCTTGTAATCGTTAACGACCTCCCTGTATACCTTGTATAGTTCGATATCTCTGACCAGTCTTGAATAGTCTTCCCGGTGGGTTCTGTCATTCTCAAGGTCTCGGGTGTACTGATCAATTTTCGATTTATGCTGTGAAAGAACGAGTTCTTCGGTGTGGATGGTCTCAGTTACTTTTTCAATTTCACCCGAAATCTCCTCGAGAGCGATTTTCGCCTTAGTGAGTTCTTCCTCGCTAAATCCAACTTCCTGTTGCTGGACTGTTAATGTTTCGAGTCTGGTTCGCAGCTCGTGGAGTGTTGTCTGCAGTCTGGCTTTTTCCTGTTTGGTTGCATCTAGGGCTGCAACTTCACCGAGTTTTTTGTTGTACAAGTCATACCGCTTCTTGATCTCGGTCTGGTTCGTCACAGCGGCATCGAGTAGAGCCTGGTCGAATGTGATCTCGCCAAGCGCGATAATATCCGCGTTCGCCTGTTCGATGGTCGTGTTCAGAGTTGCAACCTGCTCATTGAGTTGAGCAACCAAAGCAATTTTCTTATCTCGTTGCACCACAAGTTCTTTTAACCCGGAGATTTTGGTTTCAATGGATGATATCTCGTCGTTTTTCTCATTGATCTGAGAGGATAGAGCAGTGAGGCTTCCCTTTAGAGTTTCCAGCCTTTCAGTAAGTGCAGATATCTCTTCATTGTATTTCGTGACCAACTGAGGTTTATGCTCACCGAGGGGTCTTTCACATTCCGGGCAGACACCCTCAGAGTCGAGGTTCTCTACCTTCTTCAGTCTGGTTTGTTTTCCCTTCAACTCGTCACTTATTGAAGTAATCGTGGATCGGAGTTCGGTTTCCCTTTCCTTAAGGGTCACGAGGTGCTGCTTCTTTTCATTCAGAAGGTTCTCCTCGGTAGAGATTTGCCCTTCATAGTCTGGCAGTAGCTGCAATTCACCCGTAAGATTGCCGATCTTTGAGTTGACTTCATCCCGTGTGACAATAGTATTTTGGCGGTTCTTTGCAATGGTGTCGCGCCGTATCATAAGGTTTTTGTAAGCGTTCAGGCTTTCGATCTGTTCATTGATCCTGTTATACTCACCAATGACCGTGCCCTCTTGTTCCAGTTCGTTGGCGAGGGCTTCCAGTTTGGCAATTTTCGCCTCACAATTAACGAGACTCTCTTCATTATTTGTGATTGAAGTCGATGTCGCAGTGATTGAAGTACCAAGACTGGTGTAGAGTTTCCTTTTTCCATCCAGAGAGTTTACTATAGCGACTCTCTCAGTCTTAACGGCTTGCTTTTCCGTAAGGTCGACCCTGAGTGCTTCCAGTATCGCTTCTTTAGCGATCATTTCACTTGAAAGGGTTTCTATCTGAGCCGTGTACTGGGCTACAACCTCTTCGCCGAGCAGAAATCCGGCGAGGTTTTCGGCCGCGATCTTTGTGCTTTGTACAGTGGTATCAATCTTGCCCACCAAGTCGTCGTATTTGTCGAAACCGAGCATTTTTCGGAAGGCCTCAAGTCTTTTTGCCGGAGTGCCGTTAATTATGCCGGCTGTCTCCTTCTGTCTTGCGAAGAAAGAATTTTTGAAGCTGTCTGCATCAATGCGCAGTATTTTATATATCTCCCTGTTAACCGGGGTTGCGTCAACCGCAATCTCTTTATAGTGGGGCGGGTCGATCTTATCCTGCCAGATCTCAAGTTTGGCATCGGGCGAGTTATTCTTTCCCCTTACTTCCCTTGTTATCCGGTAGTGTTTCTCCTTCTCTTCAAACTCGAGAGTAACAGAAAGAGTTTTTCCTTCAGAGTGATCATTTCTGAGGGAGGCGACTTTCCCTTCGAGTGATTTTCCGAAGAGAGCATAGTAGATCGCCTCGAAGAGAGTTGACTTGCCTGAACCGTTCTTTCCGACAAGTCCGGTGAGCCCGATTGGGAAATTCTCAATGGAAACTTCCCTGTACTGCTTAAAATTTTTGAGTGAGAGATTTTTAATCAACATTTTGTGCCCTTTCATTTTCAATTTCTGCAAGTAATTTATCTGTCATTTCATAGAAGCGCATATAGTCCTTGTCATCGGTGAAGGCCTTCCGCAGATCCTCGAAAAGGTTTTCCTGCGATCTGGTTTTCTGGTTGTCACCGGCCTCTTCGCTATTCCTAAGTTTCTTGGTTATTCTCAGGTCCAAACATCCCAGTGTCAGTTTTGCAATCTCATCGCGACGGGTATCATAGTAACTAATCTTCGAAAGATCGTTCAGATAGATATAAATAATTGAGCCCTCTATATTAAAACCAGCCAGTGCCTCCTTTATCTCTTTCAGGATGTACTCCTCATTCTTCTTGTCGCAATCACCGATAGTGACCTTTTTCATCTCCCTTGTCGGGAGGTCTTTGAATTCTACATTAAGCCCTTTACCGTTGATCTCCACTGAGAGGTATCCCTTCGCGTGGTCGATCTCGCCCAGATCCATTTTATCAGGGGAGCCCGAGTAATAGACATTACCATACTCTTTCATGTGGTTATGCTTGTGCCAGTGCCCAAGGGCGACATAATCGAATTGTTTCAGGATATCAAGCTTTTCAGCAGGGAAAGTGCCACCTCCAAGTTCAATTTCCTCTTCCTGCCTGATCGGCATCGAGAGGTGCATCATTAGAATGTTGGGTTTCGATTTGTCAGTGATCTTGATCTTCCCGATCTCCTCGTTGAGTTTGTCACCGGTGTTTATGTGTGGGAGGACATGGAGCGTGCAGGAGTCGAGATCGATACTGGAGTACGCTTCATTGAAATATATTTTTACATTTTCAAAATGATCAAATACCTTGTGAATGGGCACGGTGGAGGCCACTTTAGGGTAGTCGTGGTTCCCCGCGATCATATAGAACGGAATTCCGGCATCATTTAGCCGACCGATCTGCTGGATTGCGTTTACCAGTGGGGCGTTTCCGGGGGAAGAACGGTGGAAGAAATCACCCGTATGAATTACAAAGTCGGGTTTTGCTTCCAGAATTTTGTCGACTATTGTTGTGAGTGCATTGTACTTGTCCTGTTCCCTCTTTTCCTTTACAGCGTAATCGTCAGTTAAAGAGTCAGAAGCTCCCAAATGAGAGTCTGAAAAATGGATAAACCTTACCGGCATCACTGGTTCCTTCTGTTTGTTGTCGTTTATACTCATATAGAGTGCCCCGTTTCCCGTTTTTCCGGAAAGTGAAAGGGAAATTTATCACAATAAATATCGAAAAAAATCAGTAATTTTATGTAAGATATTTAATTAAAATAGCTTAAATGGTGGATATCCGCGGAGATCAATAGAGGAGAATCCATTAACAACAAGGTACCAGGTACAGTTATTATGCGTGATAATTTTAGAGCACGACCAATGTTTTTGCCGTTGGTGTTTGCCGCACTTCTCTCAATTGCCGTATTGGCACAAAAGAGCGGAGCGGAAAAGACCCAGGCCCCCCCCCCGATTTATATAGCGTTTTTATGGCACATGCACCAGCCAATCTATTGGCCGTATGAGAGTGTTGTGCAAACCGACGCGAACGGCAGATTCCCATTTTCAGTGACCGATATTCACAATCAGAGGCTGGGTCCCTACAATTCGTGGCCCAAAGACGCGGTGATGAAGGGAATTAACGCCAACATGCCCCACTTCGGCGCGCAGGTGAGCTTCTCAGGTTCACTTGTTGAAAACCTGAACGCGCTTCAGGCGAACGGCAACGGCAATTTTTCAAACTGGAAATCGCACTGGAACAATATCAAAAACCAGATGACATCGCTCGGCAATCCGAGGATGGACATGGTGGGCTTTGGTTATTTCCACCCCCTCATGGGTCTGATCGACTATAATGACATCAGAAAACAGATCCAGTGGCACAAACAGATATTCTCTTCCAACTTCCCGGGCCCATACTCGAAGGGTATCTTTCCGCCCGAGAACGCGTTCGTTAACAGGATGATCCCCGCTCTCGCCGATGAAGGTCTTAACTGGGTGCTGGTGGATAATGTCCATTTCGACCGTTCCGCTCAGGGTTACCCGTTCAACACTGGGGGTAACATCTATGAGCCGAATAAAGCCGATGTTCTCAACGGAAACCCCAACGACTGGCTCCAACTCCAGAATATCTGGGCACCTACGAAAGTCTCGGCGGCTTGGGGTCACAGACCACACTATGTTGAGTATGTGAATCCGAACACCGGTCAGAAATCAAGAATTATAGCCATCCCTGCCTCCCGCTACCTCGGAAATGAAGACGGTAGAGGTGGTTTTGGCGCGCTCAACTATGAATCTGTGATGAGTCAGTTTGAGCAGTTCAATACCGACCCACAGCGCCCTATATTGATCGTGCTTCACCATGACGGTGACAACTACGGCGGTGGTTCCGACTCATATTACGGCTCAAACTTCCAGAATTTTGTTAACTGGCTTCAGGCAAACCCCTCAAGGTTTGTTTGTACGACCATCGAAGACTACCTTGAAATGTTTCCTCCTGACCAGAATGCCCCGATCCATATCGAATCAGGCTCGTGGTCGGGTGCCGACAACGGCGACCCGGAGTTCAAAAAGTGGCTCGGCGACCCCGGCACGGGCGGCTACTCACCCGACATCAACAGCTGGGGTGTGCTCACCGCCGCTCAGAACCATGTTCACATGGCTGAAAATATCGACCCCGCCGCCCAGAACACTTACAATGCCTGGAAGTACCTTCTCGTGAGCGAATCCTCCGACTACTGGTACTGGGACGGATCACTCGGCGGCATTTGGGACTCAAACCCCACCCGCGGCGCGAATCAGGCAGTTAATTTCGCCAATATGGTTATAGGAAGCGCGGCAGATAACACTGCCCCTACCGTTTTCATTCCGCAGAGGGAGCCTTACAACCCCGGAGCCACCGAGTGGAACCAGCAGATGCCGTCAGACTTCAAGGTTTGGACCTACGCGTACGATGTCCGTGGTCTCTCTTCGGTTAAACTTTACTACCGCGAAGACCTTGACGGCGTAAATTCTCTCTCCTCGGTTGACAATGAAACTTACGCGGGAGGCGCCGAAGTGGGGAACTGGACGGCGGTTGACATGACCGGTATTGACAAGCCCTCGCTCACAAATCCTGCCCCGGTTGTTAAAGCGAAAGAATACAGCGCGATGATAACCGGCATTTCGAACAAGTTACTCGACTACTATGTTGAGGCTATCGACGTAAACAATAACGTTACAAAAACTGCGATTCAGCATGTATGGGTCGGCGCTTATACTCCCGGTGGTGGTGGCGGAACAGGCACAAGCACCGTCACATGGCTTCCTTCAGCACCCACGAAGGATGATACAATAACCGTGACCATCACAAAGGCGACTCAAGGCGCGAAGCTTCACTGGGGCGTGAACCCTCAGGGCTCAAACTGGACAACCCCCAATCAGGCTTACTGGCCCGCGAACACCACACTCTTTAACGGTACAGGTCCCGCGGTTGAAACGGTAATGGCCGGTCCCTCGGCTGATAGCTTGCTTACCATAAAGATCGGACCTTTCAACAATGCGGCTCAGAGTGTTGATGGCGTGGCCTTTGTTATACACTACAACGACAACACTTGGAACAACAACAACGGTCAAGACTTCAAGATCAACTTCCAGGGAGGTGGTGGCGGAACCGGTAACTTTGTTATCGACGGCACCCTTGACGCCGGAGTAACGAGTGTGGCAACAAGCAGCGGGGCAAACCTTTACCTCGGCTGGAAGAACGGTCAGCTCTATGTGGCAACACAGTCGGCCCAAAGTCAGGGGAAAGATGTTTTTATTATGATCACCGATTCACTTCGCGCGTCAGTTCCGGCGATGTGGGGTAAAAGCGGTACCGTACCGGGATGGTCTCTTTTCCTCGGAAATGAAAGCACCAACAACTGGTCAGGCTGGTCAGATGCTTCATCTAACCCGTCACAAGCTGCCGGTCAGGTACTTGAAGGGGTTGTGAATGTACAATCGGAGTTCGGATACCTTCCTTCGAAACTTTACATTGCTGTTCTGCAATACGCCACCGCCGATGGTGGAGCCCTTCAGAATCAGGTTCCTGCCGGGAACGGCAACGCGAATGTTGAGCCGGGTGAGCTTTATCAATTCGACTACACCCTCACTTCAGTAAAAGAGATAAATCTGACCTCACTGCAACCCGTGAGCTACGGACTTGGCCAAAACTACCCGAATCCGTTTAATCCCACGACCGTTATCCGTTACGCGTTACCCGAGGCCGGTAATATTGAAATTACTCTTTACGATCCACTCGGGCAGAAGATCACCACTCTCGTGGATGAGTATAAACCCGCCGGTACATACGAAGTAAGGTTCGATGCCGGCCGCCTCACCAGCGGGGTTTACTTCTACACTATGACAGTTAATGGCTTCCGGGAATCTCGTAAAATGATCCTGAATAAATAAGTTGTTATTCACCGCAGAGGACGCCGAGTCCGCCGCGGCGGAGCAAAGAGATTTTAAAGGACGCAGATACACGCAGATTAAACAGATACACGCAGAGAATTATCCGCGAAAATCCGTCGAATCCGTGTGTATCCGCGTGCTGAATCCCCCTTTGCTCCGCCGCGGCGGACTCGGCGTCCTCTGCGGTTTGACAATCCTCGCTACTCGCCACTCACTCCGCCGCGGCGGATCACCACTGATGACATAAATCACGCCGGATAGTTTGTAGATAAATTTCTACAGATTAGATTTAAAAGCTGAATTTTGAATTTTTCGGCATTCTTAACTTAAACAAGACGGACCCAAATGGAATTTAATCATATAAAACTCGCCGTTTTAGGGGTTGGCAACTGGGGCAAGAATCATCTGAAGACAGCGGCTTCGCTGCTTCCGCATGAAAATATTGTTGTTTATGACCCGGGGCCAAAAACCAAAGCAACAGTGCAGGCGATCTCAGACAAGATCAGAATAGTTGACACACTCGATGAGGTGATTAACGATCCTGAGATCAACACGGCGATTGTTGCCACACCCGCGCAGACCCACTACTTTGTTGCCAAAAGCCTTCTTGAGGCCGGTAAGCATGTTATGGTGGAGAAACCGATCACCCTTTACTCAAAAGAAGCAGAAAATCTTGTTCATATAGCTGAGAAGAAAAACCTCAGGCTGATGGTTGGCCATGTTCTGCTCTATCATGAAGCCGTGAAATACATCAAAAACGCGGTTGGCAAACAACTGGGCGATCTGCAGTATATATACAGCAACAGACTTAACCTCGGAAAGATCCGTTCTGAAGAGAACAGTCTCTGGAGCTTCGCGCCTCACGATATCGCGATAATTCAGTATATCGTAGGGTCATCCCCCGTGAAGGTTCAGGCGCAAGGTTCTGCTGTTATCCAACCCAATATTGAAGATTCCACCGTTACATTTCTTAAATACCCCGACAACATTTCAGCCCATATTTTCGTTAGCTGGCTCCATCCTTTCAAAGAGCAGAGACTCGTGGTCATTGGCTCCGAGGGGATGTTCGTGTTTGAAGACAGTCTTCCCGAGAACAAGCTGAAATTTTACAAGAAGGGATTCAAGAAAGTTAACGGACAACTTGAAGCATTCGACCAGTCATTTGAAGTGGTGCATTTTGAAAACAAACCACCGCTGGCTGAAGAACAAAAACATTTTTATGAGTGCGTACTCACCGGTCAGACACCATTTTCTGACGGGGTTCACGCCCTTGAAGTTTTAAAAATTCTCGAACAAGCCCAGGAAAGGTTATCGGAATGAGCGATAAAAATTTTTATGTAGACCCACATGCCGTCGTTGACGATAACGTCGAGATCGGCGAAGGAACCAAGATCTGGCACTTCTCACACGTGCAGTCAGGTTCAAAGATCGGTAAAAAAGTTATTATGGGCCAAAACGTTAACATCGGTAACAACGTTACGATCGGCAATTTTGTAAAGATCCAGAACAACGTCTCGGTATATGAAGGCGTAACCCTTGAAGACTACGTATTCTGCGGTCCCTCGATGGTGTTCACCAACATCCTTGACCCCAGAAGCAAATATCCTCAGGTGGGCGCTGCATATTACATCAAGACCCTCGTTAAAGAAGGCGCGTCACTTGGCGCCAATTCAACCATCGTTTGCGGACACACCATCGGCCGTTTCGCTTTCGTTGGAGCGGGAAGTGTTGTCACAAAAGATGTTCCTGACTACGCTCTCGTTGTCGGAAACCCTGCCAGGATAATCGGCTGGATGAGTGAAGCAGGCGTAAGACTGAAATTTGACGAGAACGGCTTCGCCACATGCCACAAATCGGGTAAAAAATACAAATTTGAAAACGACAGAGTGAAAGAAACAGAATAAATGAAAGTACCATTGTTAGACCTTAAGTCACAGTACCTCTCGATGAAAGAGGAACTTGATGCCGCCCTTATCGGCGTTGCTGAATCAACAGCTTACATCATGGGTCCCGCTGTAAAGAAAATGGAAGAGGAAATGGCGCAGTTCCTCGGCGCGAAGTACGCCGTTGGCGTTTCATCCGGAACCGATGCCCTCCTCCTCGCCCTTATGGCGATAGGAGTGGGAAAAGATGATGAAGTTATCCTCCCGACATATTCATTCTTTGCCACGGCAGGAGTTGTAGCCCGTCTTAACGCGATCCCTGTGTTCGTTGATTCTGATCCTGTAACATTCAATATCGACCCCGCGCAGATCGAAGCAAAGATCACCTCGAAAACCAAAGCCATCGTTCCTGTTCACCTTTACGGACAGTCAGCTGACATGGAGCCGATAATGGTAATTGCCAAAAAGCACAATCTTCGTGTAATTGAAGATGGCGCCCAGGCGATCTCTGTTCAGTATAAAGATGGCCGTCAGGTTGGGAACATTGGCGATATCGGTTGCTTTTCGTTCTTCCCGAGCAAGAACCTCGGCTGCTTCGGCGATGGCGGTCTTGTAACAACGAACGACGATGAACTGATCGAGAATCTTCGCATCATGAGGGTTCATGGAGGAAAACCAAAATACTATCACAAGGTCATCGGCGGAAACTTCCGTCTCGATTCGATCCAGGCTGCAGTTCTTTCTGTTAAGTTGCCACATCTTAACGACTGGTCGGCGAAGAGACGCGAGAACGCCGCTCTCTACACCAAACTCTTCGTTGAGGCCGGTCTGGCAGAGGAAACAGGCAGAATCAAATTTGACGACAAGAACAAGGTTCTCCTACCGAAAGCGGTTTATGAGAACAGCGGACACCTCAACTACCACATCTACAACCAGTATGTGATCCGTGTTGAGAAGAGAAACGCCCTGCGTGCTTTCCTAACTGAAAAGGGTATCGGTAACGAGGTTTACTACCCTGTGCCTTTCCACCGTCAGGAGTGCTTCGCTCACCTCGGCGCCAAGGATGCGGATTATCCCGTTGCCAACTGTGCCGCAGCCGATTCAGTTGCCGTGCCGATTTATCCCGAGCTCACCCCGGAGATGATCGCCTATGTGGTTGAGTCGATCGCGGAGTTCGTTAAAAACTCTGATCACCTCCCTGTAGAGTGCGGTCATTGTGATTGCATGAACAAGTAGTTCTTTCAAACTCTTCTTTGGAAAGGCTGTCGGGATCTCCGGCAGCCTTTTTTGTTTTCTGAATCAGGATTTACAGGATTGAAGGATTTTCAGGATGATTCAGGTTTGTGAAGAATAATACCTGATACCTGATACCTGATACCTAATACCTGATACCTGTTAATCTCCGACCGCCGGTAATTCTTTTCCGCGCTTTTCCTTAGGCCGACTACCACCCAACATTTGTGCCGGATAGTTAGCCTTCATCCTTCATCCTTCATCCTTCATCCCTCATCCACAGCTCTCAAAACCCTCTTTGCGTTCTTTTCGCCCTCCGCGGTTTAAGTTCATCCTTCAGCCCTCATCCCTCATACCTAATGCCTCATCCCTCATCTTTCATCCTTGAAAACCCTCTTTGCGTTCTTTGCGTCCTCCGCGGTTCAATATCCACCCTCAAAAAAACTTCTTGGCGAAATATTCAGAAAACCTTATTTTTAATAATGAATATTTTTATAATATGGAGAGACTGTGTTCAGATCGATCGTGCTGGTAAAGCAGGTTCCAGATACTGCCAATATATCGGGTAGTGTGATGAAGGAGGACGGAACAGTTAACCGTTCAAAGCTTCCTGCTATTTTCAACAACGAAGACCGTGTGGCGCTCGAGTTCGCCCTGCGTATCAAAGACAAATTCGGCGGAACAGTTACCGCCATCACAATGGGACCCCAAAGGGCTTCGGATATCCTTCGCGAATGCCTTTATATGGGTGCCGATTCAGTTTACCTCATCAGCGACAGAAAGTTCGCGGGTGCCGATACCCTCGCCACATCTTATGTACTCTCGGAAGCGATCAGGAAGATCGGCAACTACGATCTGATCTTCGCGGGCAGGCAGGCGATCGATGGCGATACCGCGCAGGTCGGTCCGCAAACAGCTGAAAAGTTGAACCTCCCCCAAGTGACTTACGTTGAAGAGATCCTCGAAATGAGTGATACCCACGCGAAGATAAGAAGAAAGATCGATGGCGGTTTCGAAGTGGTGCGGGCTAAACTTCCCGTTCTACTCACTGTTCTGAAGGATGCCGCCGAGGCAAGACCCTTCAGTGCCAAGCGCGTGATGGCTTACAAAGGTGCCAAATCGCTGATGGACCTCGAGAAAATGACCGAAGGCAACAGCCTGCTTTACTCCGACAAGCTCCAGCATGAATTTGAGGAGAGAGGCCTCTTCATTCCGACACTCACGATGGATGAGCTCGGACTCGATCCCGACAGATGCGGTATAAAGGGTTCGCCGACCAAAGTTCACAAGGTTGATTCGGTTGTTCTCGGAGGCGGGAACCACATTAAGGTTGAACCGACCCGGGAGGGAATCGAAAAACTTATCGACCAACTTTTAGCCGATCACATTTTTGGATGACACGATGAAAAAACAGAACGAAATTTGGGTATTTATCGAGGTACGGAACGGCAAGCCCGCCGATGTGAGCCTCGAACTCGTATCGAAAGGGCACAAGCTCGCGGCGATCACCAATTCGGTGTTGAAATCGGTCGTGATCGGTGAGAATGTAAAGCAGATCGCTGAAGAAACCTTCAAATACGGCGTTGATGAAGCGATACTTGTTGATGCACCGGCGCTTAAATATTTCAGAACACTCCCCTACGCCAGAATACTGAACATGCTAATAATGGAGCGGAGGCCAAGGATAGTGCTTTTCGGTGCCACGGTTATAGGTCGCGATATCGCCCCCCGGGTTGCCTCGCATACCAAGAGCGGTTTGACTGCCGACTGTACCGACCTTCAGATCGCCGACGTGAAATATCTGAATCAGGATTACAAAGAGCTTCTCCTTCAGATCCGTCCCGCTTTCGGCGGAAACATCATCGCTACTATCATCACCCCTGATACTGAAACCCAGATGGCTACAGTTCGCGAGGGCGTGATGGAGTCGCATAAAGTGGAGAAACCCAAAACCATCAAAATTGAAGCTCTGCCATTTGTTCCTTCCACTGATGATGACCTCGTTGAGGTGATCGAGCAGCACTATGAAGAGAGCAAGGTAAACCTGAAAGCTGCCCCTATAATTGTCTCTGGTGGTTATGGACTGGGCACGAAGGACAACTTTAGACTCGTTGAAGAGCTCGCGCATACCCTCGGCGGCGAAGTGGCGGGAAGCCGCGCCGCGGTTGATGCCGGGTTTGTCACCCAGGAGCGTCAGGTGGGCCAGACCGGTGTCACGGTAAGGCCAAAACTCTACATTGCCGTGGGCATTTCGGGCGCGATCCAGCACCGCGCGGGAATGCAGGAAGCAAAGAAAATAATCGCGATAAACAGTGACCCCGAGGCTCCGATCTTTGATGTGAGCCATTACGGAATAGTAGGCGACGCCACACAGGTGATCCCTAAGTTTATCGAAGTTTATAAAAGCAAGCTTAAATAGGAGCGGCGATGGCAAATTTTTTCACTGACAATTCAGATGTACAGTTCCAATTCAATAAATTCTTCAACGACGACGTGAAAGAGATCGTAAGTCTGTTCGAAGAGAACTACAAAGAGGCAGAGCATTTTAATTACGCCCCCGTATCTTTCGAAGACGCGATGGAAAACTACCGCTCCGTTCTCGAAGTGGTTGGCGACCTCGCCGCAAACTTCATTGAGCCAAGGGCAATGGGTGTTGACGAGCAGGGCGCGGTATTTAAAGACGGTAAGGTTCACTACGCCGACGGCACCAAGAAAAACCTTGAGCAACTCTCACAAGCCGACCTGATGGGAATGATCCTCCCCAGAAAATATGGCGGACTTAACTTCCCCTTCTTCGTTTACATCATGGCAGTTGAAATGCTCTCCCGCGCCGATGCTTCCCTTATGAACATCTTTGGCTTGCAGGATATTGCGGAAACCATAAAGAAATTCGGCGACGAAGACCTTTCAAATGAGTTCATCCCGAAATTCTCAACTGGTGAATTTACCGGCGCGATGGCACTTACAGAACCCGATGCAGGCAGCGATCTTCAGGCGGTGAAACTTTCGGCCTACCAGAACGAAAAAGGCGAATGGTTCCTCCGCGGAGTGAAACGGTTCATCACGAATGGTAACGGACAGGTGCTTCTCGTTCTCGCCAGAAGTGAGGCCGGCACACGGGATGGACGCGGTCTTTCGCTCTTTGCCTGCTACGGTGACGAGACTGTAAAAGTCCGCCGAATAGAGCATAAACTCGGTATTCACGGCTCACCGACATGCGAACTCCAGTTCAACGATACCCCCGCGAAATTAGTCGGTACACGAAGAATGGGACTGATTAAATACGTTCTTGATCTTATGTTTCGGGCTCGCGCCGGCGTTTCCGCGCAGGCGCTTGGCATATCGCAGGCAGCCTATGAAGAGGCCCTTAAATATGCCAAGGAGAGGGAACAGTTCGGCAAACCGATCATCAATCTGCCTGTTGTCACCAACATGCTGATGGATATGCGGACGATGCTCGAGAGCAACCGCTCGTTGCTGTATGCCACGGCGTGCACGGTCGACCTGAAAGAGAAACTCGAAGAGGTTGTTGACAGTCTGAAAAAAGAAGGGAAGCCCTGGGCAGAAGCGAACTCACGGGTGAAACAATACACCAGGATAGCGAACCTTCTTACTCCGATGACAAAGTATATTGTTACCGAGGCGGCTAACAAAATAACGTACGACTCGCTTCAGATACACGGCGGCACTGGTTACATGCGTGAGTTCAAAGTTGAACGGCTGGCGCGCGACGCGAGGATCACGAACATTTACGAGGGAACCTCGCAGCTTCAGATCGTGGCAGCTTCATCAGGAGTATACGCCGACGTTCTCGGGGACCATTTCGACAAAATGGAAGCGAAGACCTTCGACGCCGGGCTTACACGGCTGCAAAACTTCCTCAAAGAGATTCGGGAACACTACCGTGAAAGTGTAAAATATATCACGGAGAAAAAAGACCCTGTGTTCCAGGAAGTGGCTGCAAAAGACCTTGTTGAACTTTACAGTTACATTTATGTCGGCTACCTTCTCCTTGAAGAGGCTGAAAAAGATTCAAGAAAACGATTTATCGCTAACAGATATATAATTAACGCACTTTCAAACTCCAGAAGAAATGCTGAATCGATAAAAGACGAGCTATTTGCCGATCTTTTACATTCGCACGAAATTCTTGTCTAATTTAGGAGATCATTAAAATGGAAAAACAGAGAAATTATTTCAAGATCTACGATGACGAAGGCATAAAAAGCTACTTCAAAACCAATCTGACCTATCAGGAGATCGAAGATCTGAAAAAAGATTTTGAACAGAACCACTCGGAATACTATAACAACGACTTCATCAAATTTCTGAAGGAAAAAGATTCCTCAACCGAAGAGATAGAGGTTCAGGCGATATACTACTGAGAACTTAAGAACTTGAGAACTTGAGAACTTGAGAACTTAAGAACTTGAGAACTTGAGAACTTAAGAACTTGAGAAATTTTTACGTTCCTGAAGCACCGCGGCGCACATGGGTTCATAGGTTCTTAAGTTCATAAATTCCTGAGTTCATAAGTTCTCAAGTTCTTAAGTTCTTATATTACAGTTTGTTTTAGAATAATTTTGAAAGATACATATGAAAGATCACGAAAACATCAATTTTGAGTCGAAGTGTGTACACGCCGGCATTGATGAATACGAATTTGGCGCGGTGGTACCACCGATATACCAGACATCCACATTCAAATTCAAGTCGGCCCAGCATGGCGCGGCACTCTTTATGGGTGAAGGTAAGGGCCACATCTATACCAGGATGAGCAACCCGACGGTTGAAGCCATGGAAGATTCAGTAGCGGCTCTCGAAGGTGGTGCCAAGGCACTTGGTTGCGCCAGCGGAATGGCAGCAATAAATGTGGTTTTTGCCACTTATCTTAGTGCCGGAACCCATATCGTTTGCTCACAGGCTGTTTACGGACCCACAAACACATTGTTAAGAACCGTTTACTCAAAATTTGGTGTTGAGGTCTCATTTGTTGATACCACAAATATCGAAGAAGTTAAAGCCGCGATGAAACCCAATACGGTGATGGTCTACGTTGAAACACCGGGTAACCCGACTCTCGCCGTAAGTGACCTCGCTGAGATAGTCAAGGTTGCTCACGCGGGCGGCGCAAAGGTATGTGTGGATAATACATTTATGTCACCGGCCCTTCAGAGACCTTTTGAGTTTGGTGTTGATGTGATTGTCCACTCGATGACAAAGTTTCTGAACGGGCATGCCGATGTGGTCGCGGGAATTATCATAGTTAAAGAGATGGCAGAGTACACCCCGCTGAAAAAAGTGCTTAACCAGACCGGCGGCGTTATCGATCCCTTCAATTCATTTCTTGTTCACCGTGGTATCAAGACTCTGGCTCTTAGGATGGAAAGACACTCGGAGAACGCGCAGAAAGTCGCGGAATTCCTTGAGAAACACGACCTCATCGAGTCGGTAATTTATCCCGGACTCCGTTCGCATCCGCAATACTTCACCGGTCTGAAACAACATAAAGGTGCCGGTGGAATGATCACTTTCAACCTAAAGGGTGGATATGATGCCGGTGAGATCATGATGAACTCGGTTAAACTTTGCCAGTTGGCTGTTAGCCTTGGTGGGGTTGAGACACTGATCCAGCATCCAGCAAGCATGACTCATTTTTCGATGGGACCCGACGCGAGAAAAGATGCCGGAATTGATGAAGGAATGGTCAGATTATCGGTTGGTATCGAGAACTACAAAGATATCATCAAAGATCTTGAACGCGCCCTCTACGAAGTAGGCGAAGCCCTGAATGTAAAACAGGAGAAGAATCTCTTTCGTTAGGATAGCCTGCCTGTAGTCAAGTTGTTTAGGAACGCGGATACACGCGGATTTAACAGATAGACGCAGAATTTTGGGAAACCATCTGCGAAAATCCGTCTAATCCGTGTGCATCTGCGTCCTCTGCTCCCCCTGCATCCCTAAATCCCTTTGCGGACTTTGCGGTTTATCCAATATCCTGATAGTTAAAGCGTACCAAATACACGGTCGCCGGCATCACCGAGGCCGGGTACAATGTAGCCCTTCTCATTAAGACCTTTGTCGAGTGAGGCGGTGTAGATCGCCACATCGGGATGGTCGTTCAGAATCCTTTTCACCCCTTCCGGAGCAGCAATGATCGAAGCGAGAATAATATGTTTCGCGCCGTTTGTTTTAAGAAATTTTATAGCAGCGGAGACACTTCCTCCGGTCGCGAGCATCGGATCGAGGATGATCACTAATGAGTGCTCGAGATCCTTGGGGGTTTTGTAGTAATATTCGATCGGTTCGAGGGTTTCTTCATTTCTTTTGATCCCAATATGACCCATCTTTGCCTGGGGGAGGAGTTGCAGAAACGCGTTTCCCATTGAGAGTCCGGCTCTTAAGATCGGAACCAGAACCACAGGCGTGGCGATCTTCTTGCCCTTGGTCACTTCAAGAGGTGTTTCAACCTCTACATCCCGCATTTTAATGTGCCCGCTCATAGCTATGCAAAGAGAGTAGGCAATACGGTCGAGCGCGTTACGGAAGTCGCGCTGGGGGGTATCCTTGTCACGGAGATAGGTGATGTCTCTTAAGACAAGGTTATTGCTTACCACTGTGAAGTTGTTCATATTCTGTCCGTTCATTTGATCTTTAAGGCGGTTTTATCGTCCAGTATAACTTTCATGAATCTTATTCCGGCAAAAATAGCAACGGCAAGAATAAGAAAAGTGCAGAGCCAGACAAGAATGATCGATCCCATGAAATATCCACCCGCGGCGACAATTTGCAGAATCACCACAGCAATGAAGAAGGGGATAAATCTTTTTCTCGTTGGTACCGGTGAGTCGGGGTTGTAGAATGATCCATAGAGATATTTTTTCTGTTTGTCAATGGGGAGTTGGAAGTCCCTCTCCGGGGTTTCCGACATTCCTTTCTGTTTCCGGTAATTTCTGAAGGCGAGGTAAGTCGCGGTAAGCACGCCCAATGAGAAGAGAGCCGGAACAGTAAAGAGAAGAATATCTATCAGAAGCATTTAAGACGGTTTACTAATTAAATTCAGCAAATACAGTTGCAAAGATAATAAAATTAATTGCCGGTGTTATTGCAGTGTGTTTCCCATTCTCACAATTTCATTAAAGTGTTCTTCAGAAACCGGGAAGACAGAGAGCCGGTTGCCTCTTTTGGTCAGAAGCATCCCTTCGAGAGCGGGATTGTCTTTGATCTCCTGAAGCGTAACCTGACGGGGAAATTTTTCCCTCAGTTTGATATCGATCATTATCCATACCGGATTTTCAGGAGTTGACGCGGAGTCGAAATAGTTTGAATCCGGGTCAAAAGCTGAAGTGTCGGGGTAGCCTTCACGCGTTACTTCACACCACCCGGTTACCGCCATCGGGTCGGTATTGCTGTGATAAAACAGAACCTTGTCACCGGGTTTCATCGAATCGCGCAGGAAGTTACGAGCCTGGTAGTTCCGTACACCGTCCCAGAAAGTGGTCTGATCCGGTGAGTTGGCGAGATCGTCTATAGAGAAGACGTCAGGTTCCGATTTTACAAGCCAGTGGTTCATTGTTTTCTCTTGAATTCAGCGTTGATATATGGGCGGTATGATCCATCGGGAAGAAGAAATTCAACGTCATATTTAATAAGGTCTTCACCTTCAAAGTCGTAAACTATCCTGAACTCCTGGTTTTCGCGCGTTACATAGTCCATTGTGCTTCCTTCGAAGAGGAATTTGTTGTCGCTTTTTTTATAGTCTCCGTAAGCGTTTATGGCGAAATTGCCGAGCTCATCCATGGAATAAAGGGTGTACTTCTGAAGTCGGACGTCGAAACCGAGATAAGAAATTGATGTGATCGACATTCCGAATGCAATGTTCTGCGACCGTGATTCGATGAATCGACCGCCGAGCACCACCTTATTATCGGCGGTACCTGAACCTTTCAGAGGTTGTTTCTCTTTCTCATCGAAATAAAACTCTATTTTAACGTCCCACTCCCCCTCAAACTGGGCAAGGGCTTCATGTTCGGGGAGAACAAGCGTGAGTTCCTCGAGAGTCGACCATTTGTTGGTCTGACCGGCTGTCAGTGTTGTAAAAAGCACCGACAGAAAAATTAACTTAAAATATCTCATACCTTGGAATTTTTATTTTTCATCCTGCAAATATACCAATAATAAAAAAAGGCTGTCCCCGGTTTTCAGGAACAGCCTTTTTTTTCGAAGGGTGAACTGTGAACTGTGAAGGGTGAAGTTTAAACTTCATCCCTCTGACTTTATACAAAATACTTCACAGCTCATAGTTCACAGTTCACACTTACTTCATGAGTATCATCTTTTTTGATGCGGTAAAGTTTCCGGCTTTGATTGTATAGATGTATGAGCCACTGGAAAGTTTCGCGGCATCAAAAACCACTGAATGGGCGCCGGCTTCCTGTTTCGCGTTCACAAGGGTGGCGATCTCGGTTCCCATCACGTCGTAAATTTTGATGACTACATCAGAAGCTTCTGGTATTCTGTATGAAATTGAAGTTGAGGGATTGAAAGGATTCGGGAAGTTCTGATCAAGCGCGTATGAACTGATCTGAGCGACGTCAACTTCAATTTCTTTTGAGTAGGCGGATGTGCCATCAAGATCGATCTGTTTCAGGCGATAAGTATATTTACCGGCCTGAAGATTTGCATCGGTGTAGCTGTAACTCTTTATATTGGTCGAGGTACCACTTCCTTCAACAAATCCAACCGTTGAATAACCGGCATCCGCTGCTTTTCTTTCGATCTCAAAACCTTTATTATTGGTTTCGGTAGCGGTGCTCCAGTCAAGGATCACACTTCCATCTTTGGAAGTGGCGGCGAATGAAGCGAGCTCAACAGGAACAACAGTGCCAAAACCTCTGGTTATTCCACCATTGCTTCTCACGCCCCAAACGGCAGTGCCGGTGCGGGATTTAGTGAGGTGGTAGTAACTTCCGGCGGAGGCTGTATAGGCAGTTGTCCACGCGGTGCCATTGTTGGTTGATTCGTAGATGGCAGTTGCCTGTCTTGCAACCCACCAGCTGGTGCCGGTTCCGGCGATTCCGCCAATATTACCCGTTCCGGGAACTGTCAGAGCCGACCAAAGTGTACCACCATTGGTGGTTGCCATGAAGTTTGCTCCACCGGTAAGACCGACAGTTGGTGTGTTGAACCAAACGGTGAATGAGTTGGCTTGGCCTGTGGTAGCCTGAGAGGTCCAGCTTGTACCAAAATTGGAGGAGTACCAGATCTTAGTGCCGTTTGTTCCAAACCAGACATTATCTCCCATTGCAAAAAGACCATTATTCCAGCCGGCCCACCCTTCGGAAGCGAGGTAAAGCCCTGTGGAATCCCAATTTGTACCGCCATTGGAGGTGCGGAAAATAGTCCATCTGTTACCAACGGGATCGCCATAGAAGATGCCGTTATTCGCGTCTTTGAACCAGAGACCGTCACCAAAACCACCGGTCTGGCTCAACTGGGATACCCAGCTCGTGCCGCCGTTTGTGGTTTTGTAGATGTAAGTTCCGGTAGCTGGTGAGGTGCTGATGTAGCATGTATTCGCGTCGATCGCGAAAACCACATAAACATCCTGGCTCGAGATTCCCGCGCCACCAACATTCGTCCAGTTGGTACCGCCGTCAACGGTACGAAGTACCACGCCGGCAGCACCACCGACCCAGCAAACCTGATCTGTGGGGGCAGAAGCTGAATAAAGCGCTCCCGTAACGCCTGAAGTTTGTTCAGCCCATTGGGCATTCGCGGCACTGAAGAGAACAACGAACAAGAAAAGAAGTTTGAAAGACCTCATAAGAGCTCTCCTTTTTTTGATTGATCTACAGTCTGGAGCTGCCTCGATTAAATGACAGTGTTCAAACTGTTAAATAAATGAACATAAAGTTATCCATTTAAAATATAATAAACAAATTTAAAATCCCTTCAGATCATTCAGGCAGGGGAGACGTGAAATAAATGGCTTATGAGCACTATATTTGAGGTGAAGAATCATGGAAATACCAATGAAAACATTTGTGAATATAGTGGCGGCTTTTGCATTCGTACTTGTTACGTTTCCTGCTCTTGCCGGTAATGGAGACTCTCTTATGGCAAAGAAAACAGAATTTGTACCTGAATGGGCGAAAGACGCGGTGTGGTATCAGATATTCCCTGAAAGATTCAGAAATGGCGACGCTAAAAATGATCCGAAACTTGCGGATATAGACGGAGCCTACCCACACGACGACACTTCACCGTGGAAGATAAGTCCGTGGGGTGCCGATTGGTATGAATTTCAACCATGGGAGAAGGAGAACGGAAAAGAGATATGGTTCAATATCCAGCGTAGAAGGTACGGTGGCGACCTTCAGGGTGTGATCGATAAACTCAATTACCTGAAAGAACTCGGCATTAACGCTATCTACTTCAACCCACTCTTCACTTCACCTTCACTTCACAAATATGACGGTGTCACGTATCACCACATCGACCCCACTTTTGGACCCGATCCCGAAGGCGACAGAAAGCTGATCGATTCAGAAGTGTTCGACGATCCTTCAACCTGGAAGTGGACCTCGGCCGACAAACTCGCGCTTGAAGTGATCAAGAGGGCCCACGAAATGGGAATCCGCGTGATCTTCGATGGCGTGTTCAACCACATGGGGCTGAAGTCACCTCCGTTCGTGGACTTGAAAAAAAATCAGCAAAATTCACGTTTTAAAGACTGGTTTACTGTGAAATCGTGGGATGACGCCAAAAAAGGGACAAAATTTGACTACGAAGGGTGGTTCGGACACATGGAACTCCCCGAACTGAAAGAGGATGTTAACGGAATTGTCGCGGGACCCAGGAAATACATCTTCGATATCACCAAACGGTGGATGGACCCCAACGGCGACGGCAATGTTTCTGATGGAATCGACGGCTGGCGCCTTGACGTGGCTTTCTGCGTGAAACATAACTTCTGGAAGGACTGGCGCAAGCACGTGAAGTCGATCAACCCCGATGCCTACCTGACAGCAGAAGTGATCGACCCGATTGATGTGATCAAGCCTTACCTTCAAGGTGATGAGTTTGACGCGGTAATGAATTATAACTTCGGGTTTACTTGCGCCGACTGGATAATGGCTGAAAAAACCCGTATCTCAACGGCGGAATTCGACTCCAGACTGGAAGAACTTCGTGGTGCCTTCCCAGGTGGAGTTGAGTATGTTCAGCAAAACCTCTTTGGCAGTCACGACGCCAACCGTGTGGCTTCCCACGCGATGAACGCTGACCTTGGCAGGTACGGCGACTGGGGCAAGTGGTACGGAATTTCATGGGCAGGCAATAAAAATTACAATCCGGCTAAACCAACCCCTGAAGCGTACTCGAAAGTGAAACTGTTCGCGATCCTTCAAATGACCTATATCGGCGCTCCGATGATCTACTATGGCAACGAGGTTGGGATGTGGGGCGCAAACGATCCCGACTGCCGCAAACCGATGGTCTGGGATGACATAAAATACCAACCCGAGGTTTACAATCCTGACGGAAGCAAAAGGAAGACCCCTGAAGAAGTAAGTGTTAACCATGAACTTCTGTCTCATTACAAGAAACTGATCGCGATCAGAAATTCCCACCCCGCGCTCAGACGGGGCAGCTATGAAACCCTGATCGCGGATGATGAATACAGATATGGTGTTTTCGCTTTCGCGCGTGAGTTTGAAGGGGAGACCATATTTGTTTTCCTGAATAATTCAGATAAGAAAGTTACATTACCCTTCACCCGCGGCGGCAAATATCATGATGTATTGAATGACGACAATATTTCGATCACCGCTTCCAATAATCTGATCGATATCCCGCCGATGTGGGGACGAATCCTTGTGAAATATGAAATGTGAAATGTGAAATGTTATTTTTCGGGAGGAGATAATAGCTAATAACTAATAGCTAATAGCTCACTCCTCCTTTATAACTGCACTCAGCATGAAGGTATAAACCACTCATGTAATTTTTGTGAGGGGGAGTTGGTGGAAAAGTTAATTTGAGTTTTTAATTAAGAAGTGTTTTGGCAAAGTTATTTTCTAATCTGTACAAGCTTTACACAAGCGACCTGAAAGACGGTGATGTCGAACGACTGCTGAGGTCGGAGGCACCCGAGGTTTACCGGTTTTATCTTGACAGCGTGGCTAAACAGAACCGCGCCTCGATGAACAGCGGACAACGGAAGATCGCGTTAATAAAAGACCTCGCACTCGCTTTTCTGGAAAGGCTTACCCCCGTGAGGAGGATTGCTTTCTCTCTGGCATTTGTTATCTTTTTCTATGCCGCGTTTACGAACATCTGGTTCTGGGCAATGCTGGCATTCCTGACAATTGTAGCCCTTCTCGCGTTCGAAGTAGCGGAGAAACTGACCGCCGCGAGCGAACTGGATATCGCCAAAAACATTCAGGAAGAGCTCGTTATGAGTGCCCCACCGGCAAACAGCCCCCTTAAAGTAGCAGCTTATTCCAGACCTGCCAAAACCGTCGGTGGCGATTTTCTGAACTATTTCCCTTTGAATTGTGAGGAGAAAAAGCATTTTTATCTTCTTGGCGACATTTCCGGCAAGGGGATGCTTGCAGCCCTTTACATGGTCAGGGTGCACTCACTTTTGGTTTATCTCTCGAAAACACTTGGTACTGGCAGGGAAGTGATGATAGAGTTGAACAAGGTGCTGAACACAATTTTTAAACCCGGACTCTTCTTTACTGCCGCGGCAATTGAAGTGGGGGATGAGAACAAACTGAAACTTTTCAGGGCGGGACACATGCCTTTCCTCTATTACAATGCCGAAAAGAAGGAAGTCTCTGAGCTGAAACCGGATGGCATAGGTATAGGCTTGAGGAACAACGGCCTTTTTGAGAAGACACTTCAGGAACTTGAACTTGAGCTTAAACCAGGGGATGTCCTGCTTGTATATTCTGACGGTGTTACCGAAGCTATCGACGAACGCGAACACGAGTACGGTCTCCCCCGTCTGGAGAAAAACCTCCTTAAAAACGCCGAAAAGCCTGCAGATCAGATCATGCAGGCTCTCCTTCGCTCAATTAACAACTTCACTTACAACACCCCAATGAGGGATGATATAACTGTTCTGGTACTTCAGAACTTCAGAACCTCAGAACTTCAGAACCTCAGTGTTACCGAAGTACTGAAGTACCGAAGTTCCGAAGTTCCTTAGTACTGAAGTACCGAAGTACTGAAGCTCCGAAGTTCCGAAGTACTGAAGTACCGAAGTTCCGAAGCTCTACTTAACCAGCAGCATCTTCCTGGTAAGGGCTGAACCTTCCGTCTCAAGGCGGTAGAGGTAGAGGCCTGATGGAAGTCCGCTCGCGTCGAAAGATACAGTATGCTGTCCTGAAGGCATTTCACCGCTTACCAGAACTTTCACCAATTCACCAACGGCGTTGTAAACACTGATCCGCGCGAAACCGGTAGTGGCAGAGCCACGGGCGGGCAACGCGAAACGGATAACCGTCGAGGGGTTGAATGGATTAGGGTAGTTCTGCTCAAGGGTGAATGAAGCAGGTGAGCCTGAGGGATCATTAACATCCGCGAAATCATTCAGTACCAATACAAAAGCATCAGCCACCGGATCGAAATTGCTGCTCTGATTGCCGCCAATGAATATAATTGCCGACTCAAAGTTCGAATTTTTATAAGGTGCTCTGGCGGAATAGTATGGCCAGTAACTAACAGTTGCCGATGAGGCTGCCTTATAGAATATTGAAGAAGGATCGCCATACATCAGATCTATATGGGTCAAACCCTGATCATCGCTCCACAACTGCGGGAGCATAACCTGCCAACCTTCATAGATTATTGGCGGCAGATAGGTAAAAACCTTACCTGTTACAGTATCAGCAACAGGAAGATATACCGGAAGCACTTCGAAAGCTTTGGTAACGGGATCAACCGTGAAGAGCCGCCATCCTGTGCCGTTCTGAAATTTTCTGGCAAGGAATATTTGTTTCCCTTGCAACCATGTTTTATGCTGCAGGTCATCACCGAAATCCGTCACAACTCTGAAATCGGGATCATCAGCGAAAAGCTGGTCTCTCAAGACAGTGAACTGACCTGTCGTGAAGCTGTACTCTTCAACTTTTCCGGAGAACTCGCCGCCATAGGTGCCCCATCCGCCAAACAGGAGCGCGTTACCATCCGATGTTGCCACCATCGTGGGGTATGCTCTTGGCTGGTTAAGATTTCCTGTTGCCACAGATTGGTTTGTAACCAGATTTATCAGTTCCGCCTGAGTAGCAGCAGCATCACTGTACCAGCAGCCGGCAACCAATACCCTCCCGTCGTTGAGTTGAACGCCATTCGCCATTGTGCGGGCGTGGATCATGTTGGGTCCGGCCACACTCGAAAGCAGATTCGGGTAAACCCTTTCAGTGGTTGCGAGCTGTCCGACACCGAGCGGGGACGACATGCCGCCCACGAGAAGCGCTGTTGAATCTTTAAGGTAAACAATTCCGGCGTTATCACGGTTGTCTGCCAGATTGAAGTACGACCACACCGATCCGGTATCATCAATGGCCACCGCATTGTTTAATTGGATAAAGTCGGTGGTATGGCCACCAAGAGCGATAATTTTGTTGTTATACCCTGTCAATATCTGGCTTGTCATTCTTGGAGTCAGCATCACCGGGAGTTCTTTCTTGTAAGCCACTCCCCACTGTGCGTTCAGGACAGTCGAGAGGTTTGCAAGTGCGATCAAGTAAAAGATCATCCGTTTCATGGCTTCTTTGCTTTCATGGTTTATCGATTAATTACGCGCGTGAAAAAATCACACGGGTGAAACATCAAAAAAAGTGCCATAAAAAGTTGTGCTTTAAATCAATAAAAAGGGCATTTTTTTGCCACCATTCCCGTTATTGAGAAAAAAACGTTGTCATTTCAAAGAATTAAATTTCACGGGCGTAACTTATTATCTTGAATACCTGAATTATTTAATTTCCTTAACATACGGAGAACCATTACAGATGCGTCTCAGACTTTTCCAATTATTGTTCATACCCCTGCTTCTTACGGGAATTCTCTTTGCCCAGGATGAGGATAAAGAGAAGAAAGATCCGCTGCAGAAGGAGAATTTCAGCGGCCTGAAGTGGCGGAACATCGGACCGGCACTTACATCGGGCAGAATAGCCGATTTTGCAGTGAATCCCAAGAATATAAGTGAATATTATGTGGCGGTTGCAAGCGGTCATATCTGGAAGACCACAAACGCGGGCATTACTTACGAACCGGTATTCGAGAACTATGGCGCTTATTCCATTGGTTGCGTTACGATTGATCCGAACAATCACCATGTTGTCTGGGCAGGCACGGGTGAGAACAACCACCAGCGTGCCCTTGGTTATGGCAACGGGGTTTACAAATCAGTTGATGGCGGCAAGAGCTGGAAGAACATGGGTCTGAAAGACTCCCGCCAAATCGGTGATATTATTATCGACCCCCGTAATTCCAACAAGGTTTTTGTGGCGGCTGAAGGCTCCGTTTGGGGTCCGGGTGGCGAGAGAGGCCTTTACAAATCGGTTGACGGCGGCAAGAACTGGAAAAAGGTGCTTGAGATATCAACCCATACCGGTGTGAATAACGTGATATTCGACCCACGTAACCCCGACATAATGTACGCCACTTCCGAACAGAGACGCAGACATGTGTACGGAAAGATCGGCGGCGGACCTGAGTCGGCTGTTTACAAATCAGAAGACGGCGGCGAGACCTGGGAAAAGATTATGAAAGGCCTCCCCGGTGTACACCTCGGAGGAATGGGAATCGACATTTCCCCCGTTAACCCCGATGTGGTTTATCTGATCGTTGAAGCAGCAGAAAACCAGAGCGGCTTCTACAGAAGCACAAACCGTGGCGCCACATGGGAAAAGATGAGTGATTATGCTGCATCAGGCCAATACTTCAACGAGATCTACTGCGACCCGAAAGATGTTGACAAGATTTACTCAATGGATGTGGTTTCACGCGTTTCAACCGATGCCGGTAAAACATGGGCTCCCCTCGGTCTTGATGCCCGCCACGTGGATGATCACGCCCTTTGGATCGATCCTTCAAACACAAATCATATACTGATCGGTGGTGATGGCGGCATCTATGAGTCGTTTGACGGAGGAAAACTTTGGGATTTTAAAGAGAATCTTCCGGTTACGCAGTTCTACCGGGTATTCGCCGACAATTCTGAACCTTTCTACAATGTTTACGGCGGTACACAGGACAACAGCAGCATGGGCGGACCATCGAGAACCATCAGTTCCGACGGTATAGTTAACTCCGACTGGTTCATCACCAACGGAGGTGACGGTTTCTGGTCGGCTGTTGACCCTGAAAATCCTGATATTGTTTATGCTGAATCGCAGTATGGCGGCATGGTGCGTTACGACAAAAAGAGCGGTGAGGCAATTGACATGCGTCCCGAGCCCGGCAAGGGAGAAATTACTTATAAATGGAACTGGGACACACCTCTCCTGATAAGTCCGCACAAAAACACCCGTCTTTACACAGCGGCGCAGGTGGTTTTCAGAACAAATGACCGTGGCGACAGCTGGGAAGTTATATCACCTGATCTCACCACCGGGAAAGACAGGAACGAATTCCCCGTGATGGACAAATACTGGGGCGTTGACGCGGTTGCAAAAGACAAGTCAACCTCGCTTTTCGGAACCATTGTCTCGCTTGCAGAATCTCCCGCGAAGGAGAATCTCCTCTATGCCGGTACGGATGATGGATTGATCCAGGTAACAGAGGATGCTAAAACCTGGAGAAAATCCGGCAGCTTCCCGGGTGTGCCTGAATACACTTATGTTAGTGATGTGTTGCCCTCGCGGTTCAACGAAAATGTGGTTTACGCCTCGTTTAACAACATACAGCGTGATGATTTCAAACCATACCTCATGAAAAGTGATGACAAGGGGAAGAGCTGGAAATCGATCTCGGCAACACTTCCCGAAAATGGCGCTGTTTGGAGCATCGCTGAAGACCATGAAAACCCAAATCTCCTTTTCTGTGGAACAGAGTTCGGCTTCTTCTTCACCATAGATGGAGGCAAGAAGTGGATCAAACTGGGAAATGGTCTGCCCGATATCCCTGTCCGTGACATCTTTCTGCACAAAAAGCAGGGTGATATTGTTATCGCAACCTTCGGTCGCGGTTTCTATGTGCTCGACAACTACACACCGCTCAGAAGTGTCTCTAATGAAATGCTCGAGAAAGATTCCCACCTTTTTGGGGTAAGGGATGGTCTCTTGTATATCGAAACCGCCGGCAGGTACGGCACCGGGAACACCTATTACAAGGCACCAAATCCTGATTTTGGAGTTGACATTACTTATTACATCAAGGAAGTGCCGAAGACCCTGAAAGATATCAGAAAGGGTAAGGAAGCCGACCTCTTCAAGGAAGGGAAGCCGATCCCGATCCCCACAAACGCGGAACTTGATGCCGAGCAGCGTGAAGTGGCGCCTTATGTTATGGTGTGGATCGAGGACGAAACGGGACAGATCGTAAGAAAACTGACCAAACCCGCATCCAAAGGTGTTCAGAGGCTGAACTGGGATCTGAAATATCAGTCGGTTTCAACCTTGAAAGCCGATAAGTTCAACGCGAACATGAAAACCCAAAGCTCGAACCTGGTTATGCCGGGCAAATTCACTGTCTCAATGTATCTGGTTGACCGAAATGGTGTGGCTCCATTGGGAGAAAGGGTACAGTTCAACGCGGTTGCCCTCAGAAACACCACACTCCCCGCGGCAGACAGGGCTGAGCTCGCGAAGTTTCAGTCGGATGTCAGGGAGCTCTCCCGGGTTGTCCGCGGAACTTATGAGTACCTTAACGACCTGATTAAAAAAGTGAACGGGTTGAAACAGTCGGCACTTCACTCACCTGGAACAGGGACCGAACCAATGGGCAGGGCTGACAGGATACTCGACACACTTTACAGTGTACTTCTGAAGTTCGAGAGAAGTTCGAACTTCCCGAGCGCGGAGGAGAATCCCCCGTCTCCCGTTACCATCAACGAGCGGCTTAACACCCTGCTTTGGACGCACTGGCGCTCAACTTCCGGTCTGACAAAGAACGAGAGGGTCGCCTACGATGTGGTAATGTCGGAGTTCCCGCCACTCTATGATCTCATTAAAAAGATCGCGGAAGTGGATGTTAAGAACCTCGAAGCAGAGCTCGACTTCTCCGGCGGGTACCTTACACCGGGTAAACTCCCCGAAATTTGGAAGAAGTAACCCTTCCGGTTTATAAGATAAGAGGCTGTCTCGAAAGGGGCAGCCTTTTTCTTTAAATGTTAAATGTTAGGTGTTAAATGTTATTTTGTTGACTGTGTAGGGGTATATAGTTTATAATTTTTTTGCGATAAGCTATGATATGTGTGCATTTTCGCAAAAGAATTATTCTCGGGAAGGAGTCTTTTGAGAAGATTGGAGTGTTCAGTGTTTGAACTATGGTGACGAATCGTTCCGATCCTGAATTTATCCCTATTTTTGCAGTACCAAAAGGAGAAAATTGTATTGAAAGATCAATGGAATGACCGCTACACATCCGAAGAATTTGTGTACGGGAAGGAACCGAATGAGTTTTTTAAAGAAGAACTTGATAAACTTTCCCCAGGGAAGTTGCTTCTTCCGGCGGAGGGAGAGGGAAGAAACGCTGTTTATGCCGCTAAGGCGGGATGGGATGTAACCTGCTTCGACTGGAGTGATGAGGGGAAGAGAAAAGCTGAAAAATTTGCCGCGGAAGCAGGTGTGAAGATCAACTATATCGTGAGCGATGTAACCGGTTTTGAGTATGGTGAATCTGAATATGACGCTGTTGCCCTTGTGTATGTTCATCTACCTGAAGAAGAGAGGGAAGTGCTGCACAGTAAGGTTGTAAAATGTCTGAAACCGGGTGGTAAACTTATATTCACAGCTTACGACAAAACCCAGCTGGGTAAAACTTCCGGCGGACCCAAAGACATCACCTTGCTTTACTCGCTCGAACAGATAGTTGAAGATTTTATCGATCTTGAGTTTTCGGTTTTCGCGAAAGAAACGGTTGAGCTGAATGAAGGACCACTCCATCAGGGGTTGGCAGATGTGATCAAATTCTCCGGCGTGAAGCAGTGAAGAAAGTTCTTTTTCTCACCTATTATTGGCCCCCTTCGGGGAAGGCATCACTTCACTGGCCTCTTGGGATGATAAAAAATCTTCCTGGATTTGGGTGGGAGCCTTCAGTACTGACTGTTGCAGACGAGTCGTTCATGCAGAAGGATGAGTCAATGATGAAGGAGATCGACCCTTCACTTCAAGTGATAAAAACAAAGACCATCGAGCCTTTCGAGTTTTACAAAGTGTTCACGGGTAAGGGCAGGGATGCCCAGTTAGTGGCATCAGAAACCATTTCGAAAGAGAACAAGAGTCTTTCGCATCGTGTTTCACTTTGGGTAAGAATGAATCTTTTCATCCCTGACGCGAGGGTCGGATGGTATCCGTTCGCGGTAAAAGCGGGTAACAGACTGTTCAGGGAAGAGAAATTTGATGCCGTGGTATCAGTGGGCCCGCCCCACTCCGTTCACCTTGCGGCGGCGAAGATCGCGGGAAATGCAGGGATACCGTTCTATCCCGTTTTTATCGACCCATGGCTGAACATTGCTTATTACAAGGGGCAGACGAGGAGCAAGATCACCAAAACAATTGATGGCTGGCTTGAAAAAAGGATACTTCAGAAGTGCCGCGCTGCCATCTTTGTCACTGAAACCTCACTCTCGGATCATGTGGCTACATATCCATTTCTTAAAGAGAAAGGGCACTGCCTCCATTGGGGATATGATGAGGCGAAATTTACCGGCTTCAATCGGCTTGAAAAAAGAGACGGGGAGAAAGTGCTTCTTCATTCCGGTAATATTTTCGATTTTCAAAATCCGGTAAATCTGTGGCCATATCTTAAAAAACGGATCGATTCGGGAGAAAACCTGAAAATATGGTTTACCGGAACTGTAAGTCCGGGTGTAAGGCGCTCGATTTCAGAGGCAGGGCTGGATTTCAACACATCATACCTTGGATTCCTCTCTTATGATGAGTTGCTCGAAACGCTTCGAAAGGCTGACTGGCTGCTGGTTTGCGCCATGGAGCCGAGGCACTTCCCCGGCAAGCTGTTCGAGTATCTTCGCACGGGTATTCCCGTTCTTGCATACGGGGATGACAACACCGAGGTGGAGAGTGTGATCAGGGAGGCAAACGCCGGTTTGATGCTCCCTTTCAGCGCTGACGGGTCGGAATTTTTTGAAGATCCCGGTAGATTCAAGACCCTTGGTGAAAAGGTCAAACGATTCGACCGTGCAGTGATCGCCGGTAAGCTGGCCGCAATTCTTGGCGGGTGAGATATTCCCTTTGCCGATTTACTAATAATACCTATCTTTGATTATAAAATTTCTGAATTAAATTTAACAAATGGAGAATCCAAATGAAAAGAATGTTTTTCATGGTGTTACCTCTCGTTTTTCTCTTCGCTGCCGCCAATGTAATGGCACAGAATGAGCCGAAAAAAGAGCATGGCAAAGAACATCACGAAGCAGCAGACACTTCAAAGAAGGGATCATGCTGTTCATCTGAAGGAAAAGAAGACGATTGCTGCTCAACTGAATCAGGTGACGCTCACAATCATGGCGACAAAGCTGCCAAGCAGGTTTGGAACACGGTTTGCCCTGTAAGCGGTGAAACCATTGAAGCCGGCTCACCGACAATGGAGCATGATGGAAAAGTGGTTGCTTTCTGCTGCCCCGGATGCGAATCGAAGTTTAAGAAAGACCCCGCCAAGTATATGAAGAACCTTAGCCCCGACGGGAAAAAGTTCATCAAAAAGGGCTAAAAAAGCTTAAGCTGTAATAAAAAAGGCTGTCCGCGTGAACGGGCAGCCTTTTTTTGTTAGTCGTTACTTAAAGTTAGAATACGTTATACTGAAGTGTTACAGCGAAATTAATGTCTGTGGTTTTCAGCAGGCCGCTTCTGTACAAACCGCTTTGAATGCCAAGGTTGATGTAATTCTCCAGATAGAAAATGAATCCGGCGGTCAGGTTGTGATCAAGATAGCTGTCTTCATTCAGAGGAAGTATTATCTGGCTTCTCTTGATGTAGTTCAGTTTGTAACCGGCTACAAAGTTTATTCTGTTCCCGAGTTCATAGAAATAATCCGCTCCCGCGCTGGCAATAAACGTTTTGAAGAATGATGAATCAAACGGGGTATTCACATTGAAATAGGCATTTATCTGTGAGTTCCAGCCAATGGGGTTTGAGAATCTTCCGCCAACAGAGAGTGCGGGGGAATTGGTGGGTGATTTGTCACGGGTGGAGAGGTTAAAGAGTACACCGGCGGTAAGATCCCATCCGAAATATCTTTCGTTCACTTTCTCGTTGATACCTTTAAGTACCTGCTGTGTTCTGAGGATGCCGATCGCTCCGAGCGCGCCACCCTGAAGCAGGCCGGTTGCCCTCATTTCCTTTTCGATATCTTCATACCAGTTCTTCTCGTAAGTATCTCCGAAAACACCGCGGTATTCAGCTTCTCTTTCGATAATGTTGGCGATCTTGATCATTGTCTCTTTAGGGAGCCTCGCGGAGATAACACCCTCTCGCAGCAGGTGATCCTCTATTCTCACGGCTTTGGCAAGCGCGGTGGCATTGATGTATCGACCATAACCGCCTCCGACTGTAAGGTTCGACTCGATCTGTTTGAAAGTGTTGGCGTGTCTCAGATCGAGGGCACCAAATCCGAACCAGTCTTTATCATCAGCAAGGTATTTTCTGATGCTGGGGCGTATAGAGATATCGTGGCTGTATTCCGCGAAGTTTTTCCCTCCGGTGGCATCGATATCCACAAAATAAGCGAAGGGAAGTGAAGAGTAGAAGTACCTGAACAGGGCGGTCGCGGAAGCATTATTGGCAGATACGTTAGTGGTAACAGAGTCTGTACTCTGTGCAAAGTTGTAACTTCCTGAAAGGCGGAGGATCTTTGCGGTACTCACGGGCACTTTATAGTCGCTTACAGAGACATTTTGTGCCAATAGAGTGCCGGAAAAGAGAATCACGGCGAAAATAGTAACAAGTTTCCGCATTTTGGCTCCTTTTTTTTTGTTTTTGAAGATCAATAAATGAAGTTACGAATATTTCCGACAAATCGCAAATAAAGTGATTTTTAAGCCGGGTTCACCTCACTTTCCATATCTTTGTAATGGTTTTTAAATTTTTTTGGAGTTAGAAATGAGATATCGCCGGGTAGGAAAATCAGATCTTGAAATATCAGAGATAAGCCTTGGATGCTGGACTCTGGGCGGTCTTAACTGGGTGGATGGAACACCCAACGGTTGGGCGAACGTTGACGAGCATGAAGTTTCTGAAGCAATAAATTATGCAATTGAACATGGTGTTACCCACTTTGATAACGCCGATGTATACGGAAACGGCCGTGCCGAAAGAATGCTTGCCAAGATACTCGGTGAGAGAACGAATAACGTGACCATTGCCACAAAGATTGGTTGGTTCCGTGGAACCGCTGCCCACGCTTACGAACCGGCGCACATCCGTCATCAATGCGAGCAGTCACTGATCAACCTGAAGAGGGATCATATCGATCTCTACTACTTTCATCACGGTGATTTCGGGCAGAACGATATCTATCTTGACGACGCGGTTGATATGATGTACCGTCTTAAAGAAGAGGGAAAGATCAGGGTTATCGGGCAGTCGGCTTATTCACATGAAAGATTTGCCACATTGGGACCCAAAGTTAAACCTGAAGCTTTTCAAAGTTCCGCGAGCGCGATTGATGACAACAAACTTGTACCCGGCACACCAACCGCCGAAACCATGAAGGAGCATGGTATATCATTTGTAGCTTTCGGACCGGTAGCACAAGGGTTGCTTCTCGGTAAATACTCAAAAGATAATCCACCGAAGTTCGAGCCGGGTGATCACCGGGCTAACGCTCCGAGGTTCTCACCTGAAAACCTCGCTAAACTTGAGCCAAAGATTGAAGCGCTAAAGAAACAGTTCGGGCCCACAGGTGAAGACCTCTCAAGGGTTGCACTTCAGTATCTGTTGAAGTATGATTCAGTTGCTGCAGTCATTCCCGGTTTCAGAAACCTGGCCCAGGTGAAAATGAATCTTGAAGCTGCTGACAGACCTTTGACAGACGACGAATTCAATTTTGTAAAATCAGTTTTTTCAGAGTAAAGGAGAATTATAATAATGTTCGAATTCAAAGAACAACCATCAAAAGAACCGAAAAAAAGGGAGTATGAAGAGTCGGAAGAGCTAAAAGCGCTGGCGCTGAAAGTGATATCAACAGAAAAGATAGATATCATGCCTGCGCAGGTTGCTTATCTTTTGGTAAGTCCAAATATTTCCAAGACCATTCCAAGCAAGACGTTAAAAACGAGTCCGGAATTTAAGTTCTTCTCAGGTTTCGACTATCTGATCGAGATTTCGCTTGATCTTTGGACCGCGCTTGATGAAGCTGAAAAGTATATTCTTGTTCATCATCAACTTCTTCACATCCTCCCGGTGATGAATGAGAAGAAGGGTGAATACGACTTCAAACTTCGCAAGCCGGATTTTGTAGCTTTCAAATCAATACTCGACAAATACGGTACTGACTGGAAGCAGAAGATCAGACTCAGCCTGAGTTCAATGCACGGGCTCACCCCCGCTCAGGAAGACGCGATCAAGATTTGAGAACTTAAGAACTCGAGAACTTGAGAACTTGAGAACACTGGTGATTCACATAAGTTCATAAGTTCATAAGTTCATAGGTTCACAGGTTCATAGGTTCATAGGTTCATTAAGTCTTGGGTTCTTTCTTATGAACTAAAAAGTTTTTATTTTGCGCTCTGCGATTTCATTTAATAATAATACTTAAAAAGTTTGGCAAAATGTTAAAAATAGGATTGGTGACATGTCGGGATTTCCCCGGACTTACAGAGGATGATCAGCTTTTAATCCCTGCCTTTAAAGAGAGAAAAATTGTAGCGAAGCCCGTTATCTGGAATGATGGACCGCTTCATCCTAACGAATTTGATCTGCTTATTATAAGGTCGCCTTGGGACTACTATCTTTCGACCGCCGAGTATATAGCCTGGATGAACAAGGTTTCTTCAGCGGGCTACAAAATTCTGAACAAGCCTGAAGTGATAAAAAAAAATCTTCACAAGAGCTATATCAAAGAGTTGCAGCGAAGGGGTGTGCTTACTGCTGATACCATGTTTATACCAAAGAAGAGCATTCTTAAACTCGAAGAGGTTTTTGAGAGAAAGCGTTTCAGAAAAATAGTTATCAAGCCCGCTATCTCAGCCGGTGCTTATGAAACTCATTTGGTATCCCGGGAAGAGGCTGAATTATTTAATCCTGTAGCTGCCAGGATTCTTGAGTATGCCGACCTTATGATCCAGGATTATATTGAGGAGGTTGAGACTGAGGGAGAATACTCACTCATTTTCTTCAATGGTGAGTTCAGTCACGCTGTCATAAAAAAAGCGCAACCCGGTGATTTCAGAACTCAACCGGAGTATGGTGGTACAATTCAGGCAGTAAAGCCTTCTGCCGACCTTATCGACGTAGCTTACGACATCAACGATTCCCTGGGTTTTGACACACTCTATTCAAGAGTTGACGGCATTATGTCAAACGATGAGTTCAAGCTCCTCGAATTGGAGATGTTTGAGCCGAGGCTCTATTTCGCGCAGAATGAAAAATCAGTTAAACGCTTCGTCGAAGCAGTTATCGAACGAATAGGCTGATATTTAAATACTGATTTTTTCGACCGGTTTGAGTAAATTTTAATTCTTCTTTCCAATTTATCGGATCAGAATTTTGAAGTTACTCATACCGGTTTTTCTTTTAAGTATTGCAGTCTTTTCACAAGATTTTACCTGGACCCCGCTCCCGCTTCCCACCACAAAAACGGTTTACTCCATCTCATTTATCGACAGTTCATACGGATTTGTAGCCGGTGATTCCGGTCTGGTGATGAAGACAACCGACGGGGGGCACACTTGGCAAGACCGTTCGGTCCCGCGTAATATTACTCTTTCCGACGTAACTTTTTTAAGCAAAACCACCGGTTTCACTCTGGGGATCGACTTCGAGACCCCTCCATTTGGCACACTGATCTATAAAACCACCGATGGGGGTGATTCCTGGATGGAAACCAGGTTCCGTGAGGAAGATGTATATCTTCTCGCCATCAGTTTTGTTGACTCCCTTAGGGGGTGGACAAGCGGTCTGGCGGGCAAGATCGCTTTCACCACTGATGGTGGAAATGAGTGGTACCCGGCCTTGAACGATACCGCCGAGTTCACAAATTTCCCCGTTCTCGGGTTCGCTTTTTACACCGATTCAGTCTCTTTCGCTTTTGGCGGGCATATTGATATCGCCGGAGTGATCTGGAAAACCACAGACGGCGGGAAATACTGGAAGTCGCACGGGGTTGGTCCCGAACCGGTTAAGGGGCTTGTAATTCGTGACTCTTTGAACCTGATGGGAATTGGTGGTGATTTCGAGTATGGTACAGCCGTTGTCAAGTCTTCTGACGGCGGAATAACCTGGGACTACCGAAGCCTTGATATCTTTGGTGTTCCGTTCGGGCTTTCTTTCAGAAACCCGGGCGAAATGTGGACTGCAATGGGGTTCGCCGAAAAATTTATTTACAGTACAGATCTTGGGGACAGTTGGATTGAAGTACCGGCGCCGGACAGTGGCGTGGTTTACGATATCCAGTTTACCGATTCACTTACCGGTTATACGGCAGGGAGGTTGGGATATTTCGCGAAATATTCAAGGAACCTGACGGGGATCGAAGAGAGTGAACCGGCCCCACTTCCAGCTGTGAACGCCCTTGGGCAGAATTACCCCAATCCATTCAATCCGGCTACAGAGATCCCGGTTGAGCTTAAGGAGCAGTCCTCTATAAGACTGAAGATTTTTGATATCACGGGTCGGGAAGTGAAGGAAGTGGCTGCAGGAGAATTTGAGGCTGGAAGTCACACATTCAGCTTCGACGCGGGAGGTATTCCCTCCGGAATTTATTTCTGCCGGCTTGAGATCGCGGGGCGATCGGGCAGGCAAGCCTCTGTCACCAGAAAAATGGTGCTTTCAAAATGAACATCAATGAGCTCCCTGGATACCGGAATGCCGGTTTTGTAAAAATACTCCCCGGGCTGTACAAAAATCCATTAAAAACCCTCAAGGGTATCACCTCAAGCGGAGAAAGGGTGATACCGTTCAGTTTCGGGAAGTATGTGCTCTTTCTCGTTAATGATCCGGCGATTATCCGTCATATCCTTAAGAACAATTACAGAAACCACCCCAGAGGTGTTTCGCTCAAGGGGATATTTCCACTTCTTGGCAAGGGGCTTTTCACCAGCGATCACGATTTGTGGGTGAAGCAGCAAAAAAATATCACTCCTGCATTTCACTCCCGGAATTTCAAGGAGTTCGGGCGGGTGATAGATGAGGAAACAACAAAATATGCCTCGCGGTTTGAGGAAGTGGCGGATTCCGGTGAGATAATCGACCTGCAGAAGGAGTTCAAGATTCTGATGCTCACCATTCTCGTCAGGGAGATGTTCTCCCCCGGTCTGAAGTATGATCCTGTGGCAATCATCGAAAATCTTGACAGGGTGCTCGACTATACAAG
>JAEYUD010000190.1 GCA_023433685.1 Bacteroidota bacterium | reverse complement strand
TAGGTATTAGGTATTAGGTATTAGGTGTTATTTGTTGAGTATCTCTTGAAGTTTCCGGATATGGTACAGCAAGTGCATTTCAAAAATAAAGCCGGATCGATTGACCCGGCTTTTTATTAGGAAGAATGTTTGATCTAACCCGAGGCTTACCCGGGCCCGACACTGATTAAACCTAATACCTGATACCTAACACCTATCAAACTTCCACATGTGAAAGGTTAATGATCTCAGGGATGTTCCTGATCTCTTCGAGGGTGTCGTGGCTGAGAGGTTGTTTCAGTTTTATTGTGCATTTAGCGACAAGGCCACCGGCGAATATCTCATTTTCAACTTCTTCGATGTTCACATTGTCTTTTTTCATCACGTTAAGTATAGTGGCAATAACGCCCGGTTTGTCATAGTGTTTAACCACGAGCTGATAATGTGATTCTTCCCAACGTGCTTTGTTAACCCAGTGGGCTATCACACCGCTGTTAATGTAACCTTTGATGATATTTACTGTTTCTTCGGCAACCGCATCCTGAGCCTGTTCAGTTGATGCACCGATGTGGTGGGTGATGTAAATATTCTTGTTGTTCATCAGCTTTGAGGAAACCTCACCGGTCTTGCCTTCCGGCTCGCCGGTGAACACATCAAGACCACAGAAGATATTCTTCTCTTCGATGGCTTCGAGGAGGGCATCTTCATCTATCACTTCAGCTCTTGAAGTGTTAATCAGGATGCTATTCGGCTTCATAAGTTTGAACATTTCACGGTTGAACAGCTTTTTGGTGCCATCTGTAAGAGGAAGGTGTATCGTGATGATATCAAGTATGGGGAGGATTTTTTCCATTTCTGAAAATTCCTTTACTCCGTAACCTTCAACGCGGGAGATGTCTTTCGCGTAAACGTTCATGCCGAAAGCGGTTGCTCTTGCTGCCACTTCCTTGCCGATGTTCCCAAAGCCGATGATCCCGAGGTTTTTACCGTAGATACCCTGGGCTTTTGAGTAGAGCCCTTTATTCCAGACACCATTTCTGAAGTCAGAAACGTTATCGGGGATTTTTCTGTCGATAGCGACCATAAGACCGACCGCCAGTTCCGCCACCGCAATGGAATTTTTTCCGGGACAGTTTGTTACGTAAACGCCTTTTTTATTTGCGGCAGCAATATTGATGTTGTTAACACCAGCGCCGGCGCGAATAATAAGATTGAGCTTTTCAGCTGAATTTATGGCATCTTCGTTAACTTTGGTGGAGCGTACAACGATGATATCAACATCTTTCGCGGCGGCCGGAATGTCGTTCTCGCCAAGTTTAGGTTGATAACTTACTTCGATGCCCTGCTCTTCGAGCTTCTTAATATACTTATCGGGAAACTGGTCAGCAATTAATACTTTCAATGACATGATCTACTCCATATTATTTATTTATCATAGGAATTTTAACCGATTTTGTCCGGGCGTTTTCGATCGCCCTTTCATAACCGGCATCAGCGTGCCTCACTATTCCCATACCGGGGTCTGAAGTGAGAACTCTTTGCAGCCTTACGGCCGCCTCCGGTGTGCCATCCGCAACGATAACCATACCCGCGTGGATAGAGTTACCGATACCGACACCACCACCATGATGTACAGAAATCCAGGAGGCACCGTTCACCGCGTTTATCAGCGCGTTGAGAATGGGCCAGTCGGCAATGGCATCACTTCCGTCTTTCATGGCTTCAGTTTCACGGTATGGTGAAGCAACCGAGCCACAGTCGAGGTGGTCTCTTCCAATAACCATGGGAGCCTTGACTTTACCATCGGAAACAAGCTGGTTGAAGATCAGACCCATTTTAGCCCGTTCGCCATAGCTCAGCCAACAGATCCGCGATGGCAACCCCTGAAAGTGAACTTTCTTGCGTGCCATATCGAGCCAGTTATGAAGCGATTTGTTGTCAGGAAATGCAGCTTTGACCGCTTCGTCGGTAGTGTAGATATCTTCGGGGTCGCCTGAGAGGGCCGCCCATCTGAATGGTCCATTTCCGTCGCAGAAGAGGGGGCGAATATATTCGGGTACGAAGCCGGGGATATCAAAGGCGTTCTCAACACCATTGGCTTTTGCCTCGCCGCGGATATTGTTACCATAGTCGAAAGTTACAGAACCGCGTTTCTGGAACTCAAGCATGGCTTTCAGGTGGGCAACTATGGTTTTCTTCGCGAGTTCGATATACTCTTCAGGGTGGTTCTTTCTGAGAGCAAGAGCCTCTTCAAACGACATTCCCATTGGCACATAGCCATTAAGAGTATCGTGTGCAGAAGTCTGATCGGTAACTATATCGGGGATAATCCCGCGATCGAGGAGCACAGGCAACACTTCGGCAGCATTTCCGACGAGACCAACGGAGATATTTCTGCCGTTCTCTTTTGCCTCAAGCACAAGTTTTATCGCTTCATCAATATCTTCAGTGAGTATATCGATGTAGCCCGTGTCGATTCTTTTCTGAATGCGGGAGCGATCAACGTCGATACCGAGGAAAGTGGCACCATTCATCGTTGCCGCGAGGGGTTGGGCACCACCCATACCACCGAGACCGGATGTAAGAAGCAGTTTGCCTTTAAGCGAGCCTCCGAATTTTTGCCGGGCACATTCAGCGAATGTTTCATAAGTGCCCTGGAGAATTCCTTGCGTTCCGATGTATATCCAGCTTCCGGCGGTCATCTGACCGTACATGGTAAGCCCAAGAGCTTCGAGGCGGCGGAACTCATCCCAGTTACCCCAACGTGGGACAAGCATTGAATTGGAGATGAGAACCCTTGGAGCATCGGGGTGGCTTTTAAAGACAGCCACAGGCTTACCCGACTGAACGAGGAGGGTCTCGTCGTTCTCCAATTGTTGCAGTGACCTGATTATGGCATCATAAGCTTCCCAGTTACGGGCAGCCTTTCCTTTTCCGCCGTAAACGATCAGTTCCGCGGGATTCTCCGCCACTTCCGGATCAAGATTGTTCATCAGCATGCGCATTGCAGCTTCCTGCACCCAGCCTTTGCAACTGAGAGTCGCGCCGTGGGGGGCTTTAATGATCCTTTCTTCCTTAACCATTGCTATTTGTCCTGGAAATATTTGGTAACAAGTTTTGAGTACTGTGCCTCAAGCGATTTGAGGAAGAACTTCTTGAAGAAGCCGGCTTTCACGAGCTGTTTTTTAAGGTGTTGCTGGTTGGCAACAATCATGTTTTTTAGCGCGAAATACTCTTCCTTTGTAAATTTTACGGAATCTGTACCGTTCACCTTTTCCTGTATCGAGGAAAGGAGGCGGTTCTGTTTGACCATATTTACATCCTGGCTTCCTTCGGTTTGCTTTATCGCCTGCTTTACAAACTGGAGAACAACCTTCTTGTCGGTCTTATCAAATTCGAGATTATAATTTCTAATGGCTAATTTCATGAAATCCTAAAGTTTAAGTGAGGTCAAAGTGTTTCGCATCTCGAGGTAACCGGGTTTTATCACATCATAGATGAGCCGGATGCGGTCGTTATGGTGGATAAAAGCTGACTTCATGGCGTTAATGGTGATCTTTTCGACATCATCAAGGTTAAGATCGAACGTTTGTACCGCTGTGAGAAACTCTTTGGTCATCGATGTGTCGCTCATGAGGCAGTTATCGGTGTTGATGGTCACCCTGAACTTGTTTTTGTACAGAATTTTGAAAGGGTGCTTCTCGAGTGACTCAACCGCTCCTGTATGCACATTGCTGAGGAGGCAGCACTCGATGGGTATTCTTTTGTCGAGCACGTACTGGGCGAGATCGCCCATGCCCTTAACTGTTTCTTCATCCTCAGCGAGGATCATATCCTCGATCAGGCGGGTTCCGTGTCCGATCCTGTGCGCGCCGCACCATTGGATGGCTTGCCAGATCGATTCTTTGCCGAAGGCTTCGCCGGCATGAATAGTGATGTTAAAATTTTCTCTTTGGATATACTGAAAGGCTTCTATGTGTTTTTTTGGGGGGTAACCGCCTTCCTCGCCCGCGAGATCGAAGCCCACTACACCTTTTTCCCTGAAGTTCACAGCCAGTTCAGCTATCTCAAGCGTGTCTTTCATGTTGCGCATACCGCAGAGCAGGAGTCCGTATTCAACCTTGTATTTTTCTTTTCCCTCGTCAAGTCCTTCGAGAACGGCACTTACCACATCGTCCATATACAGACCGCGTTGAGTGTGGAAAATGGGAGCAAACCTGATCTCTACATAGCAGACGCCATCTTTGTGCATGTCTTCAATCATTTCGAAGGCAACCCTTTTCAGAGCTTCGCGGGTTTGCATCACGGCGCAAGTGTGTTCGAAACCTTGCAGGTATTCAACGAGATTCCCTTTATTGGCTCCGCGGTGGAACCACTTCCTTAGTTCGTCGGGGTCATCGGTGGGAAGTTTTGTGTAGTTAATTTCTTTTGCCAGCTCAATAATTGTCTCTGGTCTTAAAGTGCCGTCAAGATGTTCGTGAAGAAGCACCTTGGGTACAGTTCTAATGATCTCTTCAGTTGTCAAGAAAAACCTCTTTTTAAATATGAAATTTATCTATAATATCGGTGAAAATCAATTTTTTCGGTAGAACAGTTGTCAAAGAGCCGGTGATCAGTCAGTAAATATTGTGTATGCAACGATTTATAAGTAATTTTGAAGACCATAATTTTTGAAACTTTGGAGACACTAAATGAAAAAGATCAATATACTTTTGTCAGGTTTGATCCTTCTGGGAATGATGTTCTCAGGTTATCAGTGTTCTTCCGCCGAGATGTCGAGCGCCAAGCTCTACATACAGCAGAAGAATTGGGATAAAGCCGTGGAATCATTGAATAAAGAGATTCAGAAAAACCCCAAAAGTGACGAGGGATTCTATCTTCTTGGGCTCGTGAACAAGGAGCAGGAAGATATTAAAGCGATGGTTGGAAACTTTAACAAGTCGCTTGAGATCAGTTCGAAATTTAAAAAAGAAATTGACGCGATAATGCAGAGCGCCTGGGCTGAAGCCTTCAACGGCGGCGTAAGCAACTATAACAAGGCAGCACAGTCGAAGTCAAAAGATACAACCGCGATCTTCCTCGACAAGGCAGTTGATAAATTTAACACCGCGATATTCCTCGAGCCCGATTCCATCGAAGCTTACAAGATTGTTTCAATGATCTACCTTAACAAGGGTGAGAACGACAAAGCGATTCCAATTCTTGAGAAAATAATTGAGAAAAAAGGATCAGACTTTGCATACGCTCAGCTGGCCGAGATTCACATTAAAAAAGGTGAAGTAAAGAACAACGCCTACAAGGCAAGCAAGAACACTGCTGACAGTGTTGCCGCAAATCAGGAATTTATGACCGCCCTTGATATCGCCAAAAAAGGTATCAACGCTCACCCCGGCAATGAGGTAATACTTCAGTCACTCGCGAGCATCTATGGCTTCCTTAACAAAGCTGAGGAGGGTGCTGCGATGTTTGAAGCTGAAGTAAAGAAAAACCCGAATAACAAGATCAGCAGGCTTTACTACGGTATTTTCCTTACCAACGTTCAGAACTACACTGCCGCTGTGGCTGAATTCGCCGAAGTTCTAAAAATTGATCCGAACTTCTTCGAAGTTTACTATTATGAAGGTTTTGCTTACTACAACTGGGGTCTTACGATCCTGAAGAAAGCCGACGCTAACAAAGTGGACGGCAGACCGGAAGCAAATCCGAAATTTGAAAAGTGCATTGAAAATGCAAATCTCTTCGTGGAGAAAGCTCCCAAGGAGAAAAGAGGATATGACCTTCTCTTCAAGGCTTACACAAGATTAAGCAAGACCAAAGAAGCAGAAGAAATACAGAAGAAATTATCGGAAATGAAATAAGAAGATGCAGAACCCGAAAGACCCCGTTGCTCCGCAACAGCAGCAATTGAATGTGGAACTGGGTGAGAAAGAAGCTGAGGGAATCTACTCGAACCTCGCTTTCATTACCCATTCGCCGGCAGAGTTCGTTATAGATTTTACGCGGATCCTCCCCGGAATACAGAAAGCCAAGGTGATGTCGCGCATCATAACCACCCCTCAGCACGCGAAAATGCTGCTAAGGGCACTGGCGGACAACATAGAGAAATATGAGTCACGCTTTGGTGAGATAAACATCGACTTCCCCCAGGAGCAACAATTCGGATTCCCACCTCAACGGACTGAAAAGTTCAACTAAGATACGATTAGATAAAGGCTGTCAATAAAAGGCAGCCTTTTTTGTTAGCTGCGTCACGTCCCGCGCGAATAGTGATTTACATCAATAAAATAATCTTGCATTTACGCGATTTAATATTAAATTCCGTGTTAAGATTTGATACATATTTAACCGCGGTTTTCCGGAATTTTTAATCGTAATAAAAATCATCACACGGAGTACAAAATGAAAAGACATCTACTTTTCATCCTTTTTGTCCTGTTCAGCGGTGTGTTATTCGCGCAGCAGAACAAGATCAATGTTGTCATTTCGATAAAATGTAACAATGCCCCCCAGTTTTCGATTTGGAATGATACAATTCGTGAAGGTCAGCAATACTCTATCAAAGCCACAAATCTTGCTGCCCCTTACAATATTGCCCAATCGTTGTACAATTCACTCGTAGGTTCTTACTTCCTCTTTGAAGATGGCTGTATAAATCAGGATATTCAGGTGAGGATAACCTTGAACAATGTGAATTGCAGCAACGGATTATTCACCCCCGCGAACGCGCTCAGCCTCTTTTTCTTCTGGCGTGTTGAGGTTTATGATTTCGCGGGTAACGACCCACTCCCAAGCCCGTTCACCTTCACCTCACCCTATGCCTTCAAGCTGGTGCTGAAGAAGTCGGGTTTGTTTAACGCTTTCTGTCAACAGTCGGGATTGAACCCGGCAGCACTTCTCGCGTTTGCCTATTTGCAGGTGACAGGTGGTTTCAGCATGACGGGTATTACCACGCAGAACTACAATGATTCGCTGGTAACCCGGATCACCCACTTTTCCGACATTGTCGGTAGTACACAGCAAGGTCTGACCAGCGTGGATGACCCCGTTGAAGTGCCAACTCAGTTTGCCCTTGGGCAAAACTTTCCAAACCCGTTCAACCCATCTACCACAATCAAGTACTCGGTACCCGAGCGGAGTGAAGTGCTGCTCAGAGTGTTCGACATTATGGGAGTTGAAGTTGCGCGTTTGGTAAACGACACAAAAGAACCAGGAGAGTATCAGGTGAGATTCGATGCCGCCGGACTTCCCTCGGGGCTTTATCTTTACGAGCTCCGCGCGGGAAGCGTGGTTCTTAACAAGAAAATGCTGTTGGTAAAATAGGATACTGAAAGATCAGTGTCTTTAGCGGAGAGAGCATTAAATGAAAGCCGGCTGAAGTGGCATGGTAGTGCCAGGTCTTTCGTTTAATGCTCTTTTTTTGCTTTCAACCCCGTTTTTCGGCTAATTTATTTGCAAACAATACGAATTATATTTAATTTGAGTAACAAACCATTATAAATCTTAATACGAGACTGCAATGAAGTTTTTCTACAAAAGTATTGCCGGTGTAGCCGGTGTTCTATTGCTTCTCTTCTCCGGATGTGATATAGTTACCGACCCCAAAATGCCGGTTTGGGACGTTGAACTTAATCTCCCCTTCGTGAACAGACAGTACACGCTAAAGGAGATCGTGGAGAGGGATACAACCAATCTTAAAGCAAGAAGCGACACCGCGATAGTGATTTACGAGCAGTTGCAAGACCTGAATTCGGTGCTGATCGAAAATACCATGACCTTGAACGCGTCGCCAAAGAGTATAAAGACAACAGTCGGCACCATCAAAGTTAATGATGTGGCGCCGATCGTGCAAAGCATCAAAATGACTCAATGGGTGAATGTCACGCCGGGTCAGGCTCAAATAGTTCCCCCGGTTAACAATACTCTGATCGTTCAAGATCTGAGCAGGATAACATCGTTCGAAGTCGCTCAAATGTCAGCAGGCACGATGGCACTGAAACTGAAAAATGAGAATGGTCCGATACCGATCACGATCAGCAGGATAATAATCAGAGCCGCGAAAAATTACACTTATCTTGGTACCTCAATTCCCGAGAATACGAGACTTTTAACAGACAACACAACTTTCACCCTTAATCAGAATCAGGAACGCACCATAAACTTCGCGCTCGCGGGAATTAAAATGGTTGATTCGTTAAGAGTCGAGGTTCAGCTTTCTTCGCCGGGCAGCAGCGGGCAGTCTGTTATGCTTCCCGCGGATCCGAAGACCACGGTTACCACTTCTTTCAGTGGACTCTCAATAGCCGGGGTGAAAGCCGTGCTTCCAAAGCAAGACCCGATCAGCAAAAGTGATGTTATTCGAATTGATGATTCCACACAATATTCATTGTTAAAATTTGAATCCGGGCACCTGGATTTCTCGATCGTAAACTCGATCGATATGCCATTTCAGGTGACCATTGGTGTTACCGAGCTGAGGAAACCTGATGGATCAGCTTTCAGTCAGGTGATCACTGTCCCCGCTAAAGGCACTGGAAATTTCTCGATCCCGAGCCTGAAAGACTACACCGTCAATTCGGGTGGAACCCTTAAGAACACAATTACCTACACTGCATCTGCCGTGAACAATGTGCAACCGGGGGTTACAAGCACAGTTCTGGTGACTGACAGTCTTGTCTCAAGCATCAGTATGGGCGATCTGGTTATCCAAAGTATAACCGGAAAAGTTAAACCTGTACAACTAAATGTAGCCGAAACCGATATCGGAATTAACCTGAAAGATCTTCAAAAGAGCTTCCAGTTTGGAAAACTTGATTTGCAGGATTCAGATATAAAACTGATAGTTCAGAAAGCGACCACGTTTGAAGTTCAGTTTACAGGCAAACTTCGTGGCAGCAATGGAGTTAGAACTGCCGAAATTCCTCTGCCTGTTTCATTGCTCACAACCGGGGTAAATACAATAAAACTCGACCCTGTAAAAGTAGAACAGTTTATTCTGGCATTTCCGAACACCCTCCCAAGTACCATGACCGTGGTTGGGGTGACGAAATTGAATCCGAATTTTAAGGAAGGTACCGCGCAGACAGTTGACTCAATTTACGGTATCGCCCGGCTCGACTTCCCCTTCCACGTGGGTATTTCAAACGGTACATTCTCTGATACAGTGGCAGTTGAGTTCTCCGGTTCAGATTCAAGCAAATTAAACAATGCAAATTCAGCCGAGATATCTCTGATCCTCGAGAATGGTTTTGCCGCGGCGATCAATTTCTCGGGTGATTTCGTTGATAAAGATTACCGTAAAGTGATGAACCTGATACCGAAGAATACCGGGAACGATTCAACCATCACCATTCATGGCGCGACCGTCGGATCTGATGACAAGGTAATTACAGTTGCTAAAGACAGCATCGTGATAAAACTTGTTAATCAGGACTTCAAAAACTTCCAGAAAACGAAGTATCTGATATTTAATGTTAAGTTTAATACCTCAAGGCCAAACGCGCTGCCTGTCAAGTTCTACGCGAACGACAAATTCAAACTGCGCGCTTATGGCAAGTTCTCCTACAAAGTAGACCCTAATGAATAGTGAGGTGACAAAATGAAAAACATTCGAAACATTTTATTGCTAATTGTCACCTTTGCCACAATGGTCACCGCTCAGAACGGAGGGGGAATCTCGGCCAGTTCTGATCCCGTTTCAACAGCGATGGGGAAGACATATACAGTTACAGCCCGTGGAGTTTATGCTCTTGGTGTAAATCCCGCGTTGATATCATGGAGTGAGGAAAAGTCATTTGAGTTCACTCTTATAGGGCCTATTAACGTGAGAGCCGGATTCGACTTCATGACTCTGGAAGACTACAACTATTTCTTCGGAGGCCAGACGAACAGCTCGACCGGTAAAAAAGAAGGAAAATATCTTACTCTTGACGATGAAAAGAGGTTCAGATCGCTCTTCTCAGATGAGAGCAAATTCGTAGGCACCACATCATTCGCGCTGTTTGCCGCCACCTATAACATGGGAAAGAAAGCCGGAACCATCGGGTTCAGTATATCCGATATCGTTTATTCCCGCGCGATCATCCCGGAAACCTTCGCCAAACTGGCTTTGGAAGGTGATCTTCAAGGCGAAATATATGATTTCAGCAATCTGGACGTGAAGGCGATCTGGTCGAGGAAATATGCCCTCTCTTACGCGAGGGACCTTAATCTCTTCAACTGGAAGAAGACGTCTGTTGGTATTTCATTGAATCTAATGCATGGATACGGATATGCCGCTACAGATTATATCAGGACCAACTTTACCTTCGGTGCCGGGAATGTGCTTACGGGAACGGGCGACTACAGGGCAATCTCTTCATTTTCCCCCGATTTCGGGGTGCAGTATGATTTTGACTCTGTGAAAGTGGAGAAAGGGAAAAACTTCTTCCCCTTCCCGAGCCCCGCGGGTACAGGTTTTGGTATCGATCTCGGGTTTGCTGCCCAGATAAACGACAAATGGTCTTTCGGTTTCGCCCTTACCGATCTTGGTTCGATCTCCTGGACACAGAAAACGGCAGAGTTCAAAGCCGAGGGTCCCATCTATCTTGATGATATCCTTAATCAGCAGCAGAGGGATTCACTCACCAACCTACTTAAAGGAAAGGCGAGACCCACAGGCGAGTTCAGCACTTCGTTGCCGGGCGCGCTACGTTTCGGGTTCGCATTTAATACTGCCGGCACGAGTGGAGCCTGGTTGGTGGCAACCGATCTTAATTTCGGGTTTAACAATGAACCCGGTAACAGCACAAAGCCAAGATGGTCGATGGGTATGGAATGGAACCCCAAAGTTTCATGGCTTCCGTGGTTCCGTACCGGATTCTCGGTTGGAGGTGGCGATATCCCCAGCTGGTCATTCGGTGGCGGCTTCAAGATTTGGAAAATATACTTAGACGGCGCTACCAGTGATTTTCAGTATCTTTTCGCACCCGCTTCAGCAAAGAGGGTATCGGTTTCACTTGGTGCCAGATGGCGTTTTGATTAACAGACCGCTAAAAATTTATCGCGAAAAGGCTGCAAAATTTGCAGCCTTTTTGTTATTAGTTAACCAGTTGTTATATTTGTAGTCTAATTTATGAAAAATTGCCCTGTGGTGTAATTGGCAACACGTCTGACTCTGGATCAGAAGAGCCCAGGTTCGACCCCTGGCGGGGCAGCCACCGAAGCCTTGAGAAATTCTCAAGGCTTTTTCTTTTTTAAATTCTCACCATCCGTAAACTTTTGGCTTTCAAATTAATTGATTATATTGAAACCTGACTCTGTCACATTTTCAACACCTTTTATGGTGGCATAATCAGTTTTCCCGGAGTAAAACCGTGGACAGTTCAATTTTCACAGGTCTCATACAGAACACGGCGCTTTTAGTGGCGTCAGGGTTGATTTACGATTTTTTCCGTAGAACCTCAATGATCAAGTATGAGT